>VFMC01000056.1:16541-16954 GCA_006515795.1 Acidimicrobiaceae bacterium
CCGCGTCGTCGGCGGACAGCACGGCCGTGCCCGCGAAGCGGTCGACCACCGTGGCGTTGGCCATCATGATCTCGACCACCTCGTGGACGTCGTCACGCACGGCGGCGATCGTGCCCTCATCGGGGAGCTGGGCGACCACCGCGCCGCCGGGGACCACACCACCACGCAGCAGCCGGTGGCCGGTGATGCCGGCGTTGAGGCGCAGCAACTGTTCGCGGATGCGCATCGTGTGGGCGTGAGCCACCCCGAAGGCCACGTCGTTGCCCATCGCACCGAGATCGGTGATGTGGTTGTACAAGCGTTCGAGCTCGAGCAGCACGGCGCGGATCACCTGTGCCTCGTAAGGCGGCGTGCATCGGGCGGCGGCTTCGACGGCGAGGCAGAAGGCGAGGTTGTGACCGACGGCGGTGTCG
>VFMC01000445.1 GCA_006515795.1 Acidimicrobiaceae bacterium
TCGACGACGATTGGTGGAAGGCGCGGACCGGGCCGTGATCACGCCCAGCCATCTGTTGGTTTGCCTGCTCGCCTCGATTGCCGGGCTGTTCGTATCGATGGGGCTCAGCCTGGATGCACCCACGCCACACGGCTACGACGCACCCATCGTCGCGCGCGTCTTTCGTGATATCGGAGCCGACGACGCGCCGGCTATCGCGCGTTCTGAGGTTGATGCGGTCGCGGCCCCGAGGCCGGGTCAGCCCAGTTCAGCGGTGCGCTGGAGGAGTCTGCCTCCTTCTCCATCGGGGCTGAGGGTGCCTCCACGACCTTCGCCGTTGCACGCAATGCCACAAACATGGCATCGCCTTGGTCGCTTGGGCCGAGCCCTCGGGGGTTCGCAGTCGAGGAGGCGTTAGGAGGGAACCTGCCGCGAAGCACGAACCCGTCCGCCGACAACCCGACATCGACCGCGGTCGTCGGCCTACACGGCACCAAGGGCCTGGCTGTCCAGGCCGACGGCAGAGTCACCATCGTGTGGCCACTTGACGAGGGCATCTACGCCCTGTCCGGCGATCGCCGGCAGGCGGTGGAGATCGCGCAGGACATCAGCACCGTTGATGAAACGACGTGGAACGACGCGAGCGTCGCCCCAGATCCCAAACTGGATGGATGCCAGAGCTTCTTCTGCTGACGGAACGCCCTCGGCAGAAGTCCGCGGGTGCCGCTCGTGGCAACCAGATCGAACCGGCTGGCGAGCCGCCGTCGTGGCGTCGGAGATGGGTAACCTCGGCGCCGCCATGACCGCGCCGCCGCACCAACCTGACGATGTGGACGAGCTGCAGCGCATTGCCGCGGCGATGATCGACCGCGGTGTCCGCCGCGTGCACACGCTTGCTTGGCGTGATCTCGACGACCCCGACGCGGGTGGTAGTGAGGTGCACGCCGACGAGTTCCTGCGCCGCTGGGCGGTGGCAGGACTCGACGTGACGCACCGCACCTCCCTCGCCATCGGCCTGCCCCGCGAGGCGCAGCGCCACGGATACCGCGTGGTGCGGAGGGGCAGCAAGTACTCGGTGTTCCCGCGGGCGGTCGCCGCGGAGGTCACCGGCCGCGCCGGCCGCTACGACGCGCTGGTGGAGATCTGGAACGGCGTGCCGTGGTTCTCGCCGCTGTGGTGCCACAAGCCGCGGATCACGTTCCTGCATCACGTCCACGGCCCGATGTGGGGGCAGATCTTGCCGGCACCGCTGGCCGGGTTCGGTCGGGTTCTCGAAGCGCGGCTGGCGCCGCCGTTCTACCGGCGCACGCAGGTTGTGACACCTTCGGACGCGACCCGCGACGAACTGCTCGAGATCGGCTTCCGCCCAGCCCGGGTGCTCGCCGTTCCCAACGGGGTCAGTGAGGCCTTCGCACCCGGAGGTGAACGGTCGCCGGCGCCGCTCGTGGTCGGCGTCGGACGGATGGCGCCGGTGAAGCGGTTCGACGAGTTGATCAGGGCCGCAGCCGTAGCTCGTGTCACGGTGGCCGACCTGCGGCTCGTCGTCGTCGGCAGTGGGCCGATGTTCGGCGAGCTCGTCTCATTGGTCGCGGAGCTGGGAGCCGAGGAGTGGGTCACGTTCGCCGGTCAGCTCACCCATCACGAGCTCGTGGCGTTGTATCAGAGCGCTTGGGTGGTGGCCAGCGCCTCGCTGGCCGAGGGGTGGGGGCTCACGCTCACCGAGGCCGCGGCGTGTGGCACTCCGGCCGTGGCC
>VFMC01000057.1 GCA_006515795.1 Acidimicrobiaceae bacterium
TAGGCGTAGAAGGCCACCATCGGCATTCCGTCGGTGAAGGCGTCGAGCGCGGCTTCCAGCTCCTCGTCGGTACGCTCCCCGAGCACCATCCGCCGCCCGACGCAGCTCACGGCGATCGCCAGCTCGTCGTCGCCGAGGCTCGCCTGCTTGGCGGCGAGATGCGCGCCGTGCACCAGGTTGTCGGTGCTGGCTCTCATCAGCTGGGCGGTGGCGCCTTGAGGGATGTCGCCACCGAAGGTCATGCTGCCGTCGGCGTCGTCGACGTGCAGCACGGTGCGCACCATCGCCCGTTCGTCGAGGTCGCGCACCTGCAGGGGGAAGAACATCGCTGCGCCGGGGAGGTCCTTCGCGCTCGGCCCGAGGTACTCGCGGTACAGGCCCAGCACCGATTGCCCGTCGAGCTCGTAGAGCACGTTGCCGAAGCTCCGGGTGACGACGCGCTCTGGTCCGAAGATGTCCCAGCCGCCCCCCGAGCCATGGCCGATCTCGATGTCGTCACCGACGAAACCGACAGCGCTGACCCAACCACTTCGGGGTTCGCCGTCGACAACCGTCCAGGTGCGTTCGAAGCGGTCGCCGTCTCCAGCGAGGCCACCCGATACGGGGAGGTCGGGCAAGATGTCTGCGAACCCGGCCGCGAGCGCGGTGCCGTTCACCGCGAGTCCGTCCGACAGCACGAACGCGCCGCGCAGGCCGGGTCGGGCGAGCTGCTCGGCAAGCCGGCGCCCGGCGCGGCGTGAACCGCCGCTCACCGCCAAGTCCACATGGGCAGACACCACGGCCGTGGTGTCGAACCGCACGGTGGTCACGACGACCGCATCGTCGCCGAGCCTGGCGCCGATGGCCTGGCCCGCGGTCGAGCATCCGAGCAGGTGCCCGTCGGGCCACAGGCGGGCGAGTTCGCCGATCGGATCGGCGGGATGATCGGCTACCGCGGTGTCGGCGAACGCGAGCACCAGGGCCTCCCGCCCGTCGGGCATCGGCAGAGCCGGCTGCCATCCACGGTCAGCACGCCACGTAGCCGTCTCGATGAGCACATAGTGTCATCGGAACGCCCGGCGAAGCCCTTGAGGGTATTGAGAGAAACTAGACCCGGTGCACACCGACGGGTAGGTCGGTGAGCAGCGCGTCGCTCACCCAGCAGGTGCTGAGGTGCAGCGTGTTGGTGATCCGCACGACGCGCTTCGGCTCGTCGATGCCGCGGCCGCACATGCTCAACGCGGCTTTCACGCAGTCGGCCTCGGTGGGTAGAACCATCGGCAGCCTGCTGCGGCGGACCCCGCTCGGCCCGGCGGTGAAGCAGTTGATGTAGGTCTTGGCGAAATCGATGTGCCGGGCCACGGAGACGGGGATGAAATCGGCGAAGCCGATGCCGAGCACGTTGCCGCCGGAGACCTCGGTGATCCCGAGCAGGACGATGGTGGAGACGTCGGGTGCGGGGCCCTCGGAGAGACCGTGCACCCAGAACCGTCCGGTCACGTTGGGGTCGATCGTGGTGCCGCTGATGTCCTTGCCGCCCTGGTCGACGATGAGCACATCGATCTCGGGAAACGGAAGTGGCGGCACGAGAGCTCGCGCTTCGTCGGTGAGCGCGCGTTCCCGCTCGCCGCCAACGTCATCGGCGGTGAGCGCCTCGACGCGGACCACGTGACCGCTGGTTGATTCGAGCGAGGCGACGCCGCCGAGCAGCCGTCCCGTCGCCCGGAGCGCGGTGATGCCGGCCATCAGCCGGTCGCGCATCTCGACGGGACCGCACGAGTGGACCTGGGCCGCGCCCGGCTGCTTGCCGAAGCCGACAACGGCCATCTTCGTGCACCCGCTCTCGATCGGGCCCTTGAAGCAGGTGTGCGGCTTCACCCGGTTCACCGGCAAGATCCGGTCGGCTGCGGCCGCATGACGGTCGAGGTACACCGGCATCCCATCCGGCGTGCGGGCCACCTCGACGGTCTCCATCGTCGAGCGGATCTCGGCTCCGATCGCCTGCTCGGTCATCCCCAGCGACTCCAGCATCGCCCGTTGCCCGGCTGCTGTGGCGCCCCCATGGCTGCCCATCGCCGGCACCACGAACGGTTCCGCGCCGAGGGTACGGAGTCCCTCGATGGTGCCGCGCATCAGCCCGACGCGATCTGTGAGCCCGCGACTGCCGCCGCCGACGGCGACGGTCATCCCCGGGGTCACGTGCCCGGAAAGGGTGGATATCACCCGTTCGCGGGCGGTGGCGGAGGTGTCGGCGATCGGCGTCGGTCGGGGGACGGGCAGGGAGACCTCGTGGAGCTCCGGCACGGCGAGGTCGGGGTGGAACGGGAGCTCGATGCCCTGGAGGAGTTGCTGCCACGGGTCCATCGGTTGGAGAGTATCCGAGGCCGAATGGCGCGGGCGGGGCATCGATCACCGCGGAGATCCGGTGCATCGACGCGTCGTACTCTGTGCTGATGACTTACTCGGTCACTCCCTTAGCCACCATCCCCACGATCGTCGCCGACGCTCGGCACGCGTTCGTTGCCGGTGCGACCCGACCGAAGCAGTGGCGCGTGTCCACGTTGCGGCGGTTGCGGGCCTTGGTGGACCAGCACGAGTCGCGGCTGCTCGACGCCCTCGCCGCCGACTTCGGCAAGCCCCGGTTCGAAGCCTGGGCGACCGAGATCGGGTTCGTGCTCAGCGACATCGACCACACGCTTGCCCACCTCGGCTCGTGGATGGCGGCCGAGAAGGTGCCGACACCGCTCGCGTTCAAACCGGGTACCTCGCGCATCGTGGCTGAACCGTTGGGAGTGGCCTGTGTGATCGCCCCCTGGAACTACCCGGTGCAGCTCCTGCTGCTGCCGATGATCGCGGCGATCTCGGCGGGCAATGCCGTGGTCGGCAAGCCGAGTGAGCTCGCGGCGAGCGCGGCCGACGCGCTCGCGGCGATGATCACCGAGCTCGGCGACCCTGCCGTGTCGTTGGTGCTCGGTGGCGTCGCCGAGACCACCGAATTGCTCACCCACCGCTTCGATCACATCCTGTACACCGGCAACGGGCGTGTCGCTCGGATCGTCATGCGTGCCGCGGCCGAGAACCTCACGCCGGTCACCCTCGAGTTGGGTGGCAAGAGCCCGGCGATCGTCAGCCGGAACGCCAACATCGAGGTTGCCGCTCGGCGTATCGCGTGGGGCAAGTTCGTGAACGCCGGTCAGACCTGCATCGCCCCCGACTACGTGCTCGTCGAGCGGCCGGTCCACGACGCGCTGGTCGCAGAGCTCGATCGGCAGATCACCGCGTTCTACGGAAGTGATCCGAAGGCGAGCCCCGACTTCGCCAGGATCGTGAACGCACCGCACTTCCACCGTCTCGAGAAGTTGCTCGACGCCGGCACCGTCGCCGTCGGCGGAGAGACCGACGCGGATACCCGCTACATCGCGCCGACCGTGCTCACCGGCATCACCCGCGGCGACCCGGTGATGGGAGAGGAGATCTTCGGCCCGATCCTGCCGGTGATCGCGGTCGACTCGCTCGACGCAGCCATCGCCATCGCCAACGCCGACGACAAGCCGCTCGCGCTCTACAGCTTCAGCGACGATCACGCCGAGAACGACTACGTCGTCGGCCGGGTCACCAGTGGTGGCGCGTGCGTGAACGGCACGCTGCTGCACATCAGCAACCCGCAGCTGCCCTTCGGCGGTGTCGGCGAGAGCGGCATGGGCGCCTATCACGGCAAGTTCGGCTTCGACACCTTCAGTCATCGCCGAGGAGTGCACACGCGCAGCACGCGTCTCGACCCGGCGCTGCTGTACCCGCCCTACACGGCGACGAAGTCGAAGTTGGTGCGTCGTGCGCTGCGCGTGCCTGATCCCCGTGATCTGGTGGCGAAGCTTCGCCGGCGTTCTCGCCGAGGCTGAGACCGGCTCACCCCGGCGGCCGGCTCAGCCCGATTGACCGGCCAGGGATTGCGAGTCGCTGATGTTGCTCACGGTGCAATCGGCGTTGGCGCGGGTGCAGTTGCTCAGCCATTGCGAACTCACCGCTGGATCCCAGGCCGTGATCAGATCGCCGTGCAGCGAGTACCCGCCGGGGCCCCCGCTGTACATGTCGCTGGCGAGCCGCCATCCGGCCGAACCTGACGGTCCGACGGGATAGTCGATGTTGTAGGTGATCGCCGGGATCGGGACCGGGTGGCTGGGTGGGCAGCCGACCTCGTAGCTGCCGTAGGCCATGTGGCTCTTGTGATCGGGCGAGTCGAGGTTGACGCCGTCCCAACACTGCGGGAACTCGATGGTGGCCTTCAGGATGCTTCCCGCCGGACACGACGGGATCGAGGCCTGGCGACCGGACACGTTGGCGCACTCCCATTCGAAGTAGTCGGGCTGTGGGGCGGTGGCCGTTGCTGTGCCGGCGATGATCCTCAGCCCGACCGGGAGCGTCGCGGAGATCGACTCCGGGCTCACTCCCTGGTAGCCACTCTTGTAGTAGATCATGTTGTACGTCGGGATCACCGGGGTGCTCGAGGCATCGATCACCGACGGCACCCAGTAGCTCGAGCGGTTGGCGATGCCACCGTCACAGGTGGAAGTGCCCGACGTGAACAGGCTGGCCGACGTGGACCCGGCGTTCGATCCGGTGTTTCCGAAGTAGGTGTGCATGTGTGCCTTGCCGGGTTGCCCCGGGAACACGATCGAGTCGTCGTAGTTCATGTGCGAGTACCGGCAGACGGTGCGGAAGTTCCCCGTCCCGTCGTTCGAGGGACGCTGGATGCCGTAGCGGTTGGCAACCACATCGAGCGTGCCCGAGCCGGTTGCCGAAGCCGGGATCGCGAAGCCGCCGGCTCCGATCACTGCCGGGCCGGGTGTTCCGCCCGTTGCCGGCAGGATCGGTAGGCAGCCCGTTCCGCCGCAGTTGCCGAGCAGGAACAGGGAGGCGCCGAACGCGTAGTGACGTTTGCTGGTAAGGAATCGTCGCAGCAGTGACATGCCTTGGTATCGGTGGGAGAGCGGGTCGGCTTGAGTCCTGTATGTCGATTCCATGACGAAATATTACGAACAGATGACGAAACGTCACCGAAATGTAATGGAAGTCACACCGGTGTTTGATCAGCTCTGACTAGACTCAGGCTATGGCCGTCAGCATCTACGAAGCGAAGACGCATCTCTCACGGCTGATCGCGCAGGTCGAGGAAACCGGCGAGGAAGTGATCATCCGCCGTCACAACGTGCCAGTTGCCAAGCTGGTGCCGTTCCGGCCCGTTGTTGCGCCGCGGGTGCTGGGCGGGTGGGAGGGCAAGGTGGTCATCGCTGACGATTTCGACGACCTTCCCGAAGAGCTGCGCGCCGCCTTCGCCGGCGAGCAGCCATGAGGCAGCTCCTGCTCGACACGCATGTGGCGTTGTGGGCGTTTGCCTCGCCCGAAGTGTTGGCCCCCGACCTGCGCCACGCCATCGAAGATCCTCGCAACACGGTGTTCGTCTCGGCGGCATCGGTGTGGGAGGTCGAGATCAAGCGCGCTCTCGGCAAGCTTGCCGCACCTGCCGGCTTCGCTGCTACCTGCGTCGAGCACGGCTTCGATCCCCTTCCGATCACGTTCCAACACGCCGAGCTCGCCGGAAGCCTCCCTCCTCATCACGGCGACCCGTTCGACCGCATGCTGATCGCCCAGGCCGCGGCCGAGGATCTCGAGGTCGTCACGAAGGATCCGGTCTTCGCGCGCTACTCCGTGCGCGTAGTGCCCTGCTCGTAGCACCACCGGTGGTCAGGTCTGCAGCAAGACCCTGATGTGGGCGCGGAGCTGTTCGATGCCCGTGCCCTTCGAGGCACTCGCCCACATCAGGTCGCCCTCTTCGAGTCGGCAGGCCCGAGCCAGCTGTTGCTTGCGGCCGGCCAATCGCGACGGCCGAACCTTGTCGCACTTGGTCGCCACGATCACGGTCGGGATCGTGTTGGCGTACACCCACTCCAACATCTGCAGGTCGAGCTTGGTCGGCCCGATCTCTGCGTCGACGAGGAGGAGCAACGCCTGCAGCGACTCGCGCCCGAGCAGGTACCCCTCGATCATCGGTTGCCAAGTGGCCTTCTCGCGGGTGGGGACCGCGGCGAATCCGTAGCCGGGTAGGTCCACCACGGTGGCGCCGGTCGGTAGTGCGAACAGGTTGATGAGCTGCGTACGGCCCGGCGTGTTCGACACCCGCGCCAGCTGCTTGCGATTGGCCAAGGCGTTGATCAACGACGACTTCCCGACGTTCGATCGACCGACCAGTGCAACCTCGGCAGGTGATTCGGGCAGGTCGCCGACGCGCTTGGCCGAGGAGACGAACTCGAGTTGCAGCGGGCCGGCCATCGGGCCAGGCTACGTGCACCCCGAGGATCTCCCCGAGAGATCGCAACAGCATCGAGAAAGAGGACAACCATGGGTGAGAAGTTCGATGTCGTCACGATCGGCGTGCACATCGTCGACATCCTCGGCCGGCCCGTCGCCGCGGTCCCCGAGGGTCAAGGCATCGCCCTGCTCGACGAGATCCGGATGACCGTCGCCGGCACCGCGGCGGGCACCGCGGTCGACCTCGCCCGCCTGGGTGTGAACATCGCCACGATCGGCCTGGTCGGCGACGACGAGCTCGGTAGGTGGCTGACCCACAAGATGTCGAGCGAGGGGGTCGACACTTCTCGCATCGCCGTCGACTCCCGCGCCCAGACCTCGGCCTCGATGCTGCCGATCCGTCCCAACGGTCAGCGGCCGGCGCTTCACGTGAAGGGTACGAACGCGCTCTTGTCGCTCGACCACATGGACTGGCCCCTGATCGAATCGGCCAAGTACGTCCACGTCGGCGGCTCGTGCCTGTTGGACAGCCTCGACGGCGAACCGACCGCCGAGATCCTCCGTCGCGCCCAGGCGGCGGGCGCCAAGACCTCGCTCGATCTGCTCGGCCTCGGCGACTCCGACTTCGCCGGCATCTTCGGCCCGTGTCTGGAGCACATCGACTACTTCTTACCCAACGACGAGGACGCCCTGATGGTCTCGGGTCAGTCGACGCAAGCCGATGCGATCCGCTGGCTCCACGACCGTGGCGTGGGTGCCACGGTCATCACCCTCGGCGCGCACGGGGCGAGCTACGCCGCCAACGGTGGCGCCGAGACCCGTGGCGCGGCCTACGCCGTCAAGGTCGTCGACACGACGGGATGCGGCGACGCCTTCTCCGCCGGCTTCCTCACCGGCCTGGTCGAGGGAATGGACCCGGTGGGGGCGATGGAACTAGGGCTGGCCAGTGGGTCGCTGGTCGCCACCGGTCTCGGCTCCGATGCCGGCCTGACCGACCGCTCCGGACTCGAGTCGTTCATGGCGACCACGGCGCGCAACCCACTTCCGTAGCAGCTGGAATCAGGCGCTCTCGAGCACCTCGGCCACGGCGTCGAGGCACATCGCCATCGAAGTCGCCCCGGGATCGGGTGTGCCGAGGCTGCGTTCGCCCAGCGGCCGGGCTCGGCCTCGGCGGGCCACGAGATCAGCGGTCGCTGCCGCGCTCGTGGTGGCAATCTGCGAGGCGGCTCGCCATGCCTCGGCCAACGTTTCCCCGGCGGCCACCCGATCGGCGAGCTCGTCGGTGAAGGGCCGCAACGCGTCGAACATCGTCTTGTCGCC
>VFMC01000446.1 GCA_006515795.1 Acidimicrobiaceae bacterium
GCCGAGGCCGACGCGGCCACATCCGCGCGGCTGGCAGCCGAGCTCGGTCAGCACGTAAGGCGGGTGGCCGAGTCGCTCGAACGGTTGGCCGCGGCGCGTGCCAACCCGAGCTTGCTCACGGCGGCGGCGACCGAGCTCGCCGCGCTGCGGGCCGAGCTGGAGGCCCTCGCCGCACAGCGACGATCGCTGCTCGCCCGCTGGGCCACCGTGCCCGACGAACTGCGCTTGCTGTGCGACCGTGAGGTCGAGGTGCGTTCCCTCGTGGCCACATGTCGCGACAAGGTGCGTCCGCTCCCGGTGCTCGCCGTGCCGGCCGCGTCTGCGCTCGGCGACCCCGACGCGATCGAGGTGCTGCAAGCCAAGCCGTGGCCTGCGGCACGGGCGATCATCGAGCCGTACGTCGCGCGGCTCGATCGCGTCACCGCGGCACTCGCCGAGGTAGGCCGGCAACACGCCGCCGTGCTGGGGAGACGTGACGAGTTACGTGGCCTCTTGCACGCGTTCCGCGACAAGGCCGGTTCGTACCGCCTCGCCGAGAACGCCGAGCTCGAGCCGGCGTTCAAGGCGGCTGAGTCGGTGCTGTGGTCGGCGCCGTGCGATGTCGAGCAGGCGGCCGGGTTGGTCGCCGTCTACACCGACGCTGTCAACCGGGCGATCGCCGCGCTCACCGGCGGCGACGATCGCAACCAGACCGACGGTGAACGAGGAGCCGACCGGTGAGTGCATGTGCCCAACCCGCGTGCCAGGGCAGCATCGTCGATGGTTACTGCGATGTCTGTGGCATGGCCGAGAGCTCGGCCGCTGCGGCAACCGCAGGTGCAGCGCCGAGCTCCGGCCCGACTGCATCGGTTCGTTCCAGCACCGTCACCAACCGCCTCGGGCTCGTGCCACTTGGCTCGGCCAGGAGCACTGCCGGCAGCCGGCCGACGTCGAGATTGGGTGCCCGCCGGGCGCGGTCGCGACTCGGCGCCGGTCTCACCGACATCCCGTCGGTTCCGATCCTCGACCCGCGTCAAGCGCTGATGGACCCGCCGGCAGTTGCGGAGGAGAAGAGGTTCTGCGCGGTCTGCCAGAGCGCAGTCGGCCGTGCTCGCGATGGCTCGCCTGGCCGCACCAAGGGCTTCTGCCCGAAGTGCCGCACCCCGTTCGACTTCGATCCCAAGCTCGAGCCGGGGGTGTTGCTCGGCGGGCAGTACGAGATCGTCGGCTGCCTCGCCCACGGTGGGATGGGCTGGATCCACCTGGCCCGCGACCGCAACGTGAACGATCGCTGGGTCGTCGTCAAGGGCCTGCTCAACGCAGGCGACCCCGATGCGTTCCGTGCCGCCGTCGCCGAGAAGCAGTTCCTCGCCGAGGTCGAGCACCCGGTGATCGTCGAGATCTACAACTTCGTCTCGGCTCCCGACGGGGCGTCGTACATCATCATGGAGTACGTCGGGGGGCAGTCGTTGAACAACCTGCTCAAGTCGCGGATGAAGCAGGCCAAGGGCGCGTTCTCGCCGTTGCCGGTCGACCAGGCGATGGCGTACATCATCGAGGTGCTACCCGCGTTCTCGTACCTGCACGGCCTCGGTTTGCTGTACTGCGACTTCAAGCCGGCCAACGTGATCCAAGTCGGCGACGGCATCAAGTTGATCGACCTGGGAGGGGTGCGCCGGATCGATGACGACGTGACGCCGATCTACGGCACGGTCGGCTTCCAGGCGCCCGAAGTGCCGGCCGACGGGTGCGTTCAAGGGGTACCAGAACCAGTACGTCGACTCGCTGCCACCGGCAGAGGACGTTCCGCTTCTCGCCGAGAACGACTCGCTCTATCGACTGCTGTCGCGGGCCACGGCGCCGCGGCCCGCCGACCGGTTCCAATCGGTCGAGGAGTTCGGTGTGCAGCTGCTCGGGGTGCTGCGCGAGGTTGTCGCCACCTCGACGTCAGGGCCTGTCACGCGCAGCACACCATCCACGGTGTTCGCCGCCCCGGCCGTCGCTGCCGATCGGCTCGAGTGGAGCGACCTGCCCCGCGTGCTGCCCGACTCCGGCGATCCGGCGTCGGCGTGGTTGGAGACGATCACCGCGGTCGATCCCGCCGTGCGCCTCACGCTGCTGGCCAGCCCACCCGACGACACAGCGGCCGTTGCCGTGGCGCGGGCCTACGCGGCATTGGATCTCGGCGATCTGGAAGCGGTCCGAACGGCTGCCGATCAGTTGTTGCAGGCCGATCCGTGGGAGTGGCGGGGCGTCTGGCTGCACGGGCTTGCCGCGTTGCAGGCCGGTCGCGCCGACGATGCCGTAGGTGCGTTCACTGCCGGGCGAACTCGCGCCGAAGCTCGCGCTCGCTCGGGCCTGCGAGCTCGCCGGCGACTTGGAGGTGGCCGATCGAACGTACGCGGTCTGCGCTCGCACCGATGCTGCATATGTCGCACCGGCGTTGTTCGGTCGGGCGCGGGTGGCCGCGGCGGCCGCCCGGCCGGACGCTGCGCTCAGCGCGCTCGACGCGATTCCCGAGACGAGCCGAGCGTTCGGTGAGTCGAGGCGCATGCGCGCCGAGCTGCTCGCCGCCTCGCCCGACCCGCGGCGTGTGCTGGCTTCGCTCGACGATGCTGCCGGAGAGCTCGGTCAGGCGACGATCGAGCCGGCGGATCGGGTGCGAATCGAGATCGCGATCCTCGACCAGGCGCTCCGCCACGTCATCCTCAACGGACCGACGCCCGGACTCACGGTCGCCGGGTCGGCGGCCGACGAACCTTCGTTGCGGCTGCATCTGGAGCGCGCCTATCGCTCGGCTGCGGCGATGGAGACCGATCGTCAGCGCCGGGTGTCGTTGGTCGATCGAGCCAACGACGTGAGGGTGCGCTCGATCACATGATCGACGACCTCCGGCCCGCGCCGACGTCGTGCCCCACCTGCGCGGCGCCGATCGGCCGCGACGATGCGTTCTGCGAGGCGTGCGGTTCCACTCTCGCTCCGTCGCCACCGGACGGCGCGGTGGTGGCAGATAGCCCAGGCGTTGCGGCACCAGACGGAACCGCGCCGCGTACGCACCTGCTGGCCCCGGCCTCACCGCTCGGCCCGGGCGCCACCATCTGTCACGTGTGCGGAGCGGCGATCGACGACGACGGTTTCTGCAGCGAGTGCGGGCAGCGGGCCAGGTCGCGGCGCGAGCACTGGACGGAGTCGCCGGCGCCGTGGGTCGGCGGCGTGTGCGACAAGGGGATCGCCCACGCCGGCAACGAGGATGCGATGGCGCTGTACGCCGATGGCAGCGACTTCGCCGTGCTCGTCGTCTGCGACGGCGTCACCACGGCGCCGGACAGTGACAAGGCGAGCCTCGCCGCGGCGCAGGTGGCATGCGCGATGCTGGCCGCGGCGGCGCGCCCGACCGGCTCCTTCGCCACTCGGCTCACCGTTTGGCAGCACGAGCTCGGGGCAGCATGCGCCGCTGCCAACGAAGAGGCGGTCGGCATCGCCCATGCGCTCGGTGACCCGCCCGAACCTCCGTCGTGCACGTTCGTGGCGGCAGTCGTCACCGACGATCAGGTGTCGGTCGCGTGGTGTGGCGACTCGCGCGCCTACTGGGTCGCCGACGACGCGGCGCGTTCCACCGCGCTGTCGATCGATCACTCGCTCGGCACCGAGATGATCGCCGCCGGCCTCAGCCGCGAGCAGGCCGAGGCCGATCCGACGTGTCACACCATCACCCGGTGGCTCGGGGCCGACTCGATCGACCCGGCGCCCGAGCTCCGTACGATGGCCCGCGAG
>VFMC01000447.1 GCA_006515795.1 Acidimicrobiaceae bacterium
CGATCGATCGCCGAGCGCACCTCGGCCACGTACTCGCCCACGGCGTCGGCACCGCCCTCGAGGAACCGGCGCATCACCGAGGCGCCCTGCACGACTCCGTCGGCGACCTGCACCGCTTGTCGCGCTTGTGCCGCGTCGGACACGCCGACCCCCACCAGCACAGGCACGTCGGTGATCGCCTTCAGGCGCGCGGCCAAGGCCGTCGCAGTTGCCGCGAGCGTGGTGCGCTCGCCCGTCACACCGAGCAGCCCGACCGAGTAGACGAACCCCCTGGCGCGGGCACAGATCCGTGGTAACCGAGCGTCGGGCGCCGTGGGCGCGGCGAGCATCACCGTCTCGATCGAAGAGGCATCGGCTGCCTCACACCATGGCCCGGCCTCGTCGAGCGGAAGGTCGGGCACGATCGCCGCGACGATTCCGGAGGCAGCCAGCGACTCGGCGAAACGATGGTGTCCGGCGTGGTGCACAGTGTTGTAGTACGTCATCACAGCCAGCGGGATACCGACGTCGAGCCCGCGTGCTTCGTCGAGGATCGACACCGGGGTCGCCCCGCAATCGAGCGCCCGCTGCGAAGCCTGCTGGATGACGGGACCGTCCATCACCGGATCGCTGAACGGAATCCCGATCTCGATCGCATCGGCGCCAGCTGCCGCCGCGGCACGGACCGCGTGCTCCCAGCCGGGAAGGCCGCCGGTGATGTAGGGCACGAGCAGCTTCCGACCGGCGGAGCGCTTGATGCGCAAGGCGCGCTCGAGCGCGCCCGGCTCGCCTGGGCGCCCACTCACCCGAGGATGTCCATCATCTGTGCCACATCTTTGTCGCCGCGCCCCGAGAGGTTCATCAACACCGTCTGGCCACGCAGTGCAGGCGCCTCGCGAACGATCCACGCCAACGCATGCGCCGATTCGAGAGCAGGGATGATCCCCTCGCGGCGAGCCATCAGACGGAACGCCTGCACGACCTCCTCATCGGTGACTGAGGGATACTCGACTCGCCCAATCGAGGCCAGGTAGGAGTGCTCGGGACCGACGCCGGGATAGTCGAGGCCGGCCGAGATCGACTGCGCCTCCTGCACCTGGCCGTACTCGTCTTGCAGCAGGTAGCTGCGCATGCCGTGCACGACGCCGGGTACGCCACGGCCGACCGCAGCACCCCCGGCGGGCTCGACCCCGACGAGCCGCGGCGGCAGGTCGACGAACCCGCTGAAGATGCCCATCGCGTTGGAGCCGCCACCCACGCATGCCACCACCACATCCGGGTCGCCACCGAACTGCGCCCGGCACTGCTCGCGGGCCTCATCACCGATCACTCGATGGAACTCGCGCACCATCCACGGATACGGGTGGGGGCCCATCACCGAACCCAGGCAGTAGTGCGTCTCGCCGACGGTGGCAACCCAGTCGCGCAGCGCCTCGTTCACGGCGTCCTTCAGCGTTCGGCTGCCGCTCTGCACCGCTTCCACCTCGGAGCCGAGAAGGCGCATGCGGAACACGTTGAGGGCCTGGCGGTCGACGTCGACGGCCCCCATGTAGACCTTGCACTCGAGCCCGAACAGAGCCGCCGCCGTGGCGCTGGCCACACCGTGCTGGCCGGCGCCCGTCTCGGCCACGATCCGGCGCTTGCCCATCCGCTTGGCGAGGAGGGTCTGACCCAACACGTTGTTGATCTTGTGCGAGCCCGTGTGGTTCAGGTCTTCGCGCTTGAGCACCAGGGTGAGTCCCAGAT
>VFMC01000448.1 GCA_006515795.1 Acidimicrobiaceae bacterium
GTTGGTTACTTACAAGGTGCGTACCGGTGCGTACGGTGCCTCAGGTGCCTAGAGTGCTCTCGTGCCAGAAGTGCCAAGGGCGCTAGGTCAGCACCAGACGCACCTCAGGCACCGTACGAACACTGAGCCGGTAACCCCACCAGGTCAACAGGAGGCCGGCGAGCTCCGTGACGTAGAGCACCTCGACGTATCCCATGCGAGTGGCCGTGCCGCCGATGCCCGGCAGAATCGCGCCGGCGGCAATGAGCACGTTGGCATAGACGCGGTGCCGGGTCGATGGATCGGCGCTGTAGCGAAGGGCCGAGAGAATGGCGCCGCCAATCAAGAAGATCACGGCGTACAAATTGACGAACGGGCTGAAGGCCCGAACCCACTGCCAGCCGAGCACGCGCCCAGTCAGGCGATGGGCATCGACTTGTGCATAGTCGATCGGCGACAGGACCACGGCCACCGATGCGATGAGCACATAGCCGACGAGAATCACCGTCAGCACGTGCGCCGTGCGCCGGCGCAGCATCAGGTAGACCGTGCCCTGGGCCAGGGGGGCGCCGCCGAGCAGCGCCCCCGAGATGTACCAGGCCCGGAACACCGTCTCGTTCCAGCCAATCAGTGTCGTGGTGGCTTCGGTGAACGTGCCGACACCGTAGGTGGCGATTCCGATCGCCCACCACAGCAAGTGCAGCCGTTCAGGGTGCTCACGGTACCGCCGGTAGATCTCCAGCGCGAACGGGACCGCGAGGATGGTCGTGACGATCGGCACGTAGTGAACGAGCGACGCCGACATGCCGCTCATTGGAACGCTCCGACGTTGAGGCCGATGGTGAAGCTGCGGCCGCGCGCAGGGGCGAACTGGAACTGCTCGCGGTAGAAGGTGTCGCCGAGGTTCTCGACGGCAAACACCAGGCCCACCCGGTCGCGGCCGCGGGTCAGGTTGAGGCCGACGCTGGCACGCTGCACGGTGAAGCCGGCGAGCGACTGCAGGTCTTGGGGAATCAGGAACGGCGAATCGAGCAGCGTCTCGGCCACCCGCGTCACCTCGGCCTGGCTGCGGAGGCCGTACTCCGCCCACCAGCGGCCGCTCGACTGCGTGAAGCGGGCGTTGACCACCACCTTGGCCGGCGTGATGTTGTCGAAGGGCGTCCCCGACAGCGAGCTCTGGTCGAGCGGGTTGACACCCTCGGTGATGGTGCCGCGCGTGAACGCCGCGGCACCGGTCAGCGTCAGCACGCCGGGCCGGAACACGAGGGGCGCGGCGGCATTCAGTTCGATGCCGGTGATACGGACGTCGCCGTAGTTGGTCGCCTGCGCCAGCGCGCCAGCCGAATTGGCGGCCACCACCAGGTCCTGCGCGATGAAATCGTGGTACTGGTTGAGGAAGTAGTACGCACCGCCCGAGAGGCTGCCCTTTCGGAACTTGATGCCGGCATCGAAGTTGTTGCCGGTCTCGGGCCGCACCGTGACGTTGGGGATGAGGCTGCCGGCGGTCGCCGTACCCGCGAAGAACATCTCCTCGAGGTTTGGGTGGCGGTAGCTGCGGCCGTAGCGGACGAACGGGTTGATGGCGCCGTCAGGGTTCGCGACGATGCCGATGTCGCCGGTCATGGCCTGGCGCGAATAGGTGGCGCCGGCCGGGTTGGGCAAGGTGGCGGGATCGATCGCCGGCCTGGCGTTGCCGATCACGCTGGTCACGTCGTAGCCGGGCGTGGCTTCGTTGACCACCGTG
>VFMC01000449.1 GCA_006515795.1 Acidimicrobiaceae bacterium
CCGCCGCAGAGGTGACCCGCATCTCGGCTGCCGCGGCGAGTCGATCGTGACCGAGCGCCACCCGCCGGGGAAGGTCGTCGTCCCATCCGAGCCGATCGAACACATCGAGGTGCTCGTTCGAGATCATCAGCACCCGAGGACCGCCGGCCAGGATCTCGCCCAGCTCCGGCGCATGCAGCAACCCCTCGACGGTGCAGTCGAGCACGAGATCGGCGCTGCGCAACGCGGCGATCACAGCCGGGTTGCCGGCGATGGCCTGCGATGCACCGGTCGACCTGATCGGTACGACGTGCGTGCTGGTCGGCGTGGGTACCCGAACCTCCACCACTGCGCCTCCGCGCGACTGTGCGGCGAGGCGCGCCGTGTCGACGATCGACGCTCGGCTCTGCGTCTCGCTCAGCACCACGACGTTCTCGCCGGCGGTCAGCCCGCAGCGGGCGAAGTGTGTGGCGAACGCTTCGATGTAGCGCCATTCGGTCATGTCGGTGCTCCTGTAGTTCGGCCTTGGGCGGACCGGTGCTCGGCTGAACGGATGTGGTCGATGATCGCAGCATTCACCGCGTCGGGCGCCTCGACGTTCAGGAGGTGGCCGGCACCCTCGATCACCACGAGTCGGGCGCCGGCGATGAGGTCGGCGACGGCCATCGCGTACGCCGGGGGCGTCTCGGTGTCGAGCTCGCCCACCATGCACAGCGTGGGCGCGACGATCGTCGGCAGCACGGCGCGGCTGTCGTGGGTGACGAGGCATTCGATCGATCGTCGCAACGCGGAACCGCCGACGCGGGCCATCGCCTGGCGTTGACCGTCGAGTGCCGCGGGGTCGATGTGGGGGCCAGCCAAGCTCGCCAGCACCCGATCGGCGAAGTCGGCCGGCTCGTGCCCCGCGTCGAGCGGCGCCAGCCGGGCTGCACGCCACTCATCGGGCTGCGTGCCGTCGAGGCCGAACTTCGGGCTGGTGGCGAGCAGCACCAGCGAGGCGATGCGGGCGGGGTGCGCCGCCGCCGCGTACTGGGCGATCATGCCGCCGAAGGAGATGCCGACAAGATGGACGCGCTCGGCTCCCAACTCGTCGGCGAGGTCGCGCACCGAGTCGGCCAGCGCGGCGAACGTCGTCGGAACATCCAACGGCGGTGAAGCGCCGTACCCGGGCATGTCCCAGGCGACCACTCGATGCCACTCGCCCAGCCCCGTCAACTGCGGCTCCCACGACACCCGGCTGCCGCCGAGGCCGTGCAACAGCAAGAGCACTTCGCGAGGCTCGGCCGGCGATGTCTCGCGCCACGCGAAGCGTTGTCCGGAGACATCGAGGGGCTGTGCCACAGGACGCATGGTACGACGCCGGCGGAGGCCATACTGATCCGATGCTGCACCTGCCGCCCGCCCCGGCGTGTGCGTTCGCGAGCGACAACGCCGCGGGCGCTCATCCCCTCGTGCTCGATGCAATGGTCGCTGCCAACAGCGGGCATGCGCTCGCCTACGGGTCCGACGAATGGACGTCCGAAGCCGAAGCCCGCTTCCGCGATCTCTTCGGGCCCGACACGCGAGCGCTTCTGGTGTGGAACGGCACCGGCGCCAACGTGATGTCGCTGGCCGCAATGATCCGTCCGGCTGACTGCGTGGTGTGCACCCGGTGGGCCCACGTCGCCGTCGACGAGACGGGCGCGCCCGAGCGCATCCTCGGGTCGAAGTTGCTCACCCTTCCCAGTGCTGACGGCAAGCTCGT
>VFMC01000058.1 GCA_006515795.1 Acidimicrobiaceae bacterium
CGTCCGGCTCCGCCTCAGCAGTTCCAAGCTCGCGTTCCCCGACGGCGATCAACTCGTCACGCTCCTCGCCGAATCCGACACCACGGTGAAGGTGCGCGCCGAGGCGTTGAGCAACGGCAAGTCGAGCGTGTTCCTCCGCGTCTACTCCCCCGCGACCGACGAGATCGTGGTGGTGCCAGAAGTGCCGCTCACCGCTCGGGTCAACTCCCTCGCCGGGCTCAGCCAGCTGCTGACCGGGGCCGGGTTGTTGCTCATCGCCAGCTGGTGGGCGCACAACTGGCGGCGGTCGCGCCGCCAGGACCAGGCCGCGAAGAACGTTCCGCGGCACCCGTCATCGAACGGAATCGCCGGCGAGCCGCCACCGGACGCAGCAGCAAGTAGCCTTCCGCCGTCGTGAGCGCATCCACTTCCACCATCGGCATCGTCACCGACTCGGCGTGCGATCTCCCCCAAGCCGTTGCCGACGAGCTCGGCATCGAGATCGTGCCGCTCACGATTCGAATCGGCAACGAGGAGTTCGTCG
The DNA here is from genome assembly GCA_006515795.1 of Acidimicrobiaceae bacterium. Lineage (GTDB taxonomy): Bacteria > Actinomycetota > Acidimicrobiia > Acidimicrobiales > Ilumatobacteraceae > VFMC01. The sequence goes on from VFMC01000058.1 coordinate 524, forward strand.
ATCGTGTCGACCTCACCCCTGCCGAGTTCTGGTCGCGGTGCGCCACGGCACCACAACTTCCCGAGACAGCCGCCCCTTCTCCGGGCCAGTTCGAAGAGGCCTACCGAACCCTCGCCGCCCGCGGCGCTTCGGGTGTGGTCGTCGTCTCGCTCAGCGGTGCCCTGTCGGCCACGATGCAGAGTGCCCAACTCGCCGCCCGCAGCCTCGCCGCCGAGCTTCCCGTCACCGTGGTCGACAGCCGCAACTGCACCCTCGGTCTGGGGATGATCGCCGCCGACTGCGCCCGACTCGCTCGCACGGGCGCGTCGCTCGACGACGTCGCCGCGCGGGCAATCGACCTGGCGGCACGCACCCGCGTCTGGGGGGCGCTCGACACGCTCGACAACCTCAAGAAGGGTGGCCGCATCGGCGGTGCCCGAGCGTTGCTGGCATCGGCGCTGGCGATCAAGCCGATCATCGAGGTACGCGACGGCAAGGTCGAACAGGGTGGCAAGCAACGCACCCGTTCCAAGGCCCTCGCCTTCCTCGTCGACAAGCTCGCGAGCTACGGCACCGTGTCGAACCTCGCCGTGCTCCACGCCGACTGCAGCGACGTCGATCAGTTCATCGACATGCTCAGGCCCCACCACAGCGGCGACATCGTCGTCGGCGACATCGGCCCCGTCGTCGGGAGCCACGCCGGCCGCGGCACCATCGGCATCGCCTTCCAAGAGGGCTGACGAGCGAACCGGCCGCGAACCCACCCTCGACGTGATGCCGGTGCGCGGCGGCTGTTCGCCACTAGCGTTCACGACCGGACATGTCGACCACGACCAGCCCCCCACCGCTTCCACCGGCAGTGCTCGCCCAGCGTTACCGGCTGGACCGTCGGCTCGCGCAAGGAGGCATGGCCGAGGTGTGGCTCGGCACCGACCTGTCGTTGTCGCGTCAGGTGGCGGTGAAGCTGCTGAAGCCCAACCTCGCCAGCGACCCAGTCGTCGCCGAGCGGTTTCGCCGCGAGGCCATCTCCGTTGCCCAGTTGAACCATCCCAACATCGTCGCCGTCTACGACGCGATCGACGACAGGGGACGCCAGGCCGTCGTGATGCAGCTCGTGAACGGCAAGAGCCTGCGTCAGTTGCTCGACGAGCAGAAGAAGTTGAGCCCTGATCTCACGATCCACATCGGGTCGTGCGTCGCCGGCGCCCTCGACGCCGCCCACCAAGCGGGCATGGTGCACCGCGACGTGAAGCCCGGCAACATCCTCATCACCCCCGACGGCCGGGTGCTGCTCACCGACTTCGGCATCGCCAAGGGCCTCGAGTCGGTGGGCGACGATCTCACCAACGACAACATCATGATGGGCACCGCGAAGTACCTGTCACCCGAGCAGGTCCGCGGCAAGCGGCTCGACGGCCGCGCCGACCTCTACTCGCTCGGTCTGGTGCTCTACGAGTGCCTGGCCGGCCGGGTGCCGTTCCTCGGCCAGAACGACGCCGACACCGCGCTGGCCCGCCTCCAGCGCGATCCCACCGACATCTCGCGACTGCGCCCGACCCTTCCATCGGGCCTCCCCGAGCTGATCCACCGCTTGCTGGCGAGACGACCCGAGCAACGGTACGCGTCAGGAGCGGCGGTGCGCACAGCACTGGCCGAAGTCGCGGCTCGCGCCAACGAACCCGTTCCCGGCGACAGCACCGTCACCGGACCCGTGCTGTTCGATCCCACCCGCCGCCCAACCGGCACCACTCCGGTGCAGCCCCGCCAGCCGGCAGCCGTCGGCGGCTACCAGCCGGTACGCAACACGGGTCGCGCGCCTGCAGTGGCGAACCGTAGCGACATCCGCGACCGCACCCCCACCGGTCAGAGCCGCGTCCAGAAGCGACCGAACCGCCAGTTCGAGCAACGCCGCGGGCCGTCGCTGATCGTCGTCGGTCTGCTGTTGCTCACCGCCATCGTCGTGAGTGCCGCGCTTTGGACCACGCTCGGCACTGGCGACTCCAGAGGTGGCGACGCCCCGGCCACGATCCCGCCCGTTACCAGTGCTGTCGCGTCAACCACTCCGGTGGTCATCGACCCTGAGGCCGGCATCGTCGCGGTGACCGCCTACGACCCCGACGGCGATGACGGAGGGCAGGAGAACAACGGGCAGGCCTCGTTTGTCATCGACGGCAACCCCAACACTGGATGGTCCACGTCGTGCTACTCGTCGGAGTACCTCGGCGGCAAGAGCGGTGTCGGTGTGGTCGCCTCGCTCGGCAAGGTCGCGGCAGGTCGGCTCGTGGTGCAGAGAGCGCCCCGTGGATCCTCGAGGTGTTCGGCACGCAGTCCGAGACGATCCCGGCCGACTTCGCCGCCTGGGGCGCTCCCCTGGCCAGCGACAACGGCACCGCCGGCGATACCTTCACCCTGCAGGTAACGACACCGGTCCGCCACCTGCTCGTCTCGCTCCGGCAACTGGGGCCAGACGACGCCTGCAGCAGCAGCAACCCTTACAGTGGCATCCTTGCCGAGGTTCAGTTCGAGCCGATCTCGTGAGGTCGGCGTCGTGAACCTCGACGACACAGCGCTCATCAGCGCCGCCCTGGCCGGCGACGGCCGGGCCATGGACCGCCTGCTCAAGAACCACTACGACCGCGTCTACGGGGTGTGTCGGCGGATCACCGGCAACGACGCCGACGCCGCCGACGCCGCGCAGGAAGCGCTCATCTCGGTCGTGCGCAGCCTGTCCAAGTTCGACGGCCGCTCGTCGGTGGCTACCTGGATCTACCGCATCGCCACCAACGCCAGCCTCGACGAGCTCCGTCGGCGTCGGCGACGGCCGGTCGCCATCATCGATGAAGATCCGCGCCAGGACCATCAGCACCACGACCACCCGCACCACCAGACCGCAGACCCTGCAGCAGCACCCCGCGTCGAGGCGATCGCCGACCGGATGGTGCTCGATGCGGCCCTCGCCGCACTTCCCGAGGACTTCCGGGTGCCGATCGTGCTTCGCGATGTGGGCGACCTCGACTACGCCGAGATCGCCGACACGCTGGGCATTCCGGTCGGTACCGTCAAGAGCCGGATCGCCCGCGGCCGCGCCGCGTTGGCCGAACGGCTTCGCGACGGGAACCGAAGCGACAACGACCGACGTCAAACCCCCGACTCATGAACGACGACCTCCACCCTTCCGACACGCCGAGCGACGAGCTGCTGGCAGTGAACGCGCTGATCGACGGCACCGCCACCGCCGCCGATCAGGCGGTGGTCGACGCATCCCCGGAGCTTCAGCACCTGCTCCACGAGTTGCAGTCGCCGCACCGCTCGATCCGGCCGGCAACGACCCACTCGCTGCGGCGGCCGCTTCTTCGGCGACGTCCACCGTCGTGCAGTTCGAGCGCCGTCGTCGTCAGCATCGGCTGCTCGGCGCCGCCGCCGCGGTAGCCGTGCTTCTGGTCGGCGCCGCTGCCTTCGCCAACCTCGGCGGCTCCGACGATCAGGCCACCAGCGCGGGCACCGCTTCCGCACCGAAGATCGAGGGCGCCACCGACAGCAGCGAAGGGCAGGTCGCGGCAACCCGCATGGCCGATCCTGCGCTGTCCGACCCGGCAGCCGCGGTCGAGATGGAAGCGCCGGCCGCCACAGGAGCGCCGGCCGCCAGCGAAACACCGGCCACCATCGACTCCATCGGTGCTCCTGCTGATCAGATCGCCGAGCAACTCGACTCCGAGTTGGAGTTGCTTGCCTATGCGGCCGATCGTGAACCACTACCGGGCGCCCCCGAAGGGGGGATCAGCTGTGCCGGTACCGACGCCGCCGTGCTCGGCGAGGTGGTGTACGTCGGCAGGAGCGCGGTCGTCGTGCGCGATCCGGCTTCGGGTGTTGTCACCGCGTTCGATTCCGCCACCTGCGAAGTGATCGCGTCTGTCGTTCCCTGACGCACCGCTGCAGTCCCGGTGCACGGCTCGTGTTCGTGGCCGACGCCGGCGGGGTCGCACGTTAGGCTCGACCCCATGCCAGGCAACCCGCTGACCAATCCGAACTGGGCTCCGCAACTCGCCGACACGATCGAACGTGTCGTCAGTCAGGTCCGCGACAAGGCCACCAACAAGGCCGTCGTCGTCGTACGAGCGCTCGTGTTCGGCATCATCATCGGCGTTGCTGCGCTGGTGTCGGGCGTGCTCGCACTGATCCTGGGCACGAAGCTGCTGCAGCGCATCGTGAACCTCGGGGGAGCGATCGACGCCGACTCGAGCGTGTGGGTCTCGTACATCGTGATGGGCCTGCTCCTCACCCTTGTTGGCGTCGTCTGCATGCGCAAGCGCGGCTCGACCACCGCCCATGCCTCGTGATGAGCGTCCGCGACGTCATCATCATCGGCTCCGGCCCGGCCGGCCTCACCGCCGCCATCTATGCCGCGCGGGCCAACCTGAAGCCGCTGGTCATCGAGGGTGAGCCTTCGTCGACCAGTGATCAGCCAGGCGGCCAACTGATGCTCACGACCGAGGTCGAGAACTTCCCCGGGTTCCCGGAGGGCATCATGGGGCCCGAACTGATGATGCGCTTCCGCGAGCAGGCGCAGCGCTTCGGCGCCGAGTTCCTCGCCGCCAAGGCGACCGCCATCGACTTCAGCGAACGGCCGTTCAAGGTGTGGGTGCGAAGCGAACTGCACGTAGCCAACTCGATCATCGTCAGTACGGGCGCGCAGAGCCTCATGTTGGGCCTCGCTGCCGAGGCTCACCTGCTCGGCCACGGGCTTTCCACGTGTGCCACTTGCGACGGGTTCTTCTTCCGTGGCCACGAGATCGCGGTCGTTGGAGGCGGCGACTCCGCCGTGGAGGAGGCGACCTTCCTCACCAAGTTCGCCGCCAAGGTCACCATGATCCACCGCCGCGACCACCTGCGCGCCTCGAAGATCATGCAGGACCGCGCCTCGTCGAACCCCAAGATCGAGATGCTCTGGAACACGGTGGTCGACGATCTGATCGGCACCGACAAACTCGTTGGCGCGGTCGTCCGCAACGTGGTGTCCGGCGAGGTCACCACGCTGCCCGTGACCGGGCTGTTCGTGGCGATCGGACACCGACCGAACACCGATCTGTTCAAGGGCGCAAGATCACACGTATCGCCAGGCCATCACCGCCGCCGGTTCGGGTTGCATGGCGGCGATCGACGCCGAACGGTGGCTCGAGGCCAACTCGGCGCACGGATGAGCTCCAGCGATCGACCCGCCTTCGGCCAGGAATGGTCGAGCGGGTCGGCCGGTTGCACCCGGGTACACTGCGCTCCCGCCGCGATACCCCCCATCGAAAGGATCCGTCATGGCTGATGGAATCGTCACCCTCACCACCGCGACGTTCGACGAAACCGTCGTCGCCAGCGAGACCCCGGTCATCGTCGACTTCTGGGCCGAGTGGTGCGGGCCGTGCAAGATGATTGCCCCGATCTTGGGCGAGATCGCCGTCGAGCAGGCCGGCAACATCACCGTCGCCAAGTTGAACGTCGATGAGAACCCCGATCTGGCCATGCGTTTCAACGTCATGAGCATCCCCACCCTGCTGGTGTTCGACAAGGGCCAGGTCGCGAAGCGCCTCGTCGGGGCCAAGGGCAAGGGTGCGCTGTTGCAGGAGCTCCAAGAATTTTTGCCCACTTCCCGCTGACCCCAGGACAACGCGGAGAACCCATTCGTGATCTCCAGCGGCGCCTCGGCGCGGCCGGCTTCGCAACGGCCGGCTCCTCGGGCCATGGCGACTTCTGTGCGGAGACGCTCAGCGCCCTCCAACAGTTCCAACGAGCGCGCGGGCTGCGCGTGGCCGGTGTGTGCGACGAGGAGTGCTGGAAAGCGCTGGTGGAGGCCTCGTGGAGCCTCGGCGATCGTCTCTTGGTTCTCACCTCACCGAACATGCGCGGCGACGACGTCGCCGAACTGCAGGCATCGCTGGCCCGCCTCGGGTTCGATTGCGGCCGTGTCGATGGGATCCTCGGTCCGCGGACCGCGCGCGCTGTCGGAGACTTCCAATCGAACTGCGGCCTTCCTGCCGACGGTGTTTGCGGCACGCACACCGTCCGTGCGGTGCGTCGCGTCATCGGCCAGACCGGCGACGGGCCGGGCATCGCCGCGGTCCGCGAACGCGAGCGGCTCCGCCAGGCGCCGACGTCGGTCTGAGCGCTGTCAGCCGCGCCGTTTCCCGCGAGTTGCGAGCAACGGGGGCGCAGGTCGTGCCGCTGGACGAACCGGATGCGATCACCCAGGCCCGAACCGCGAACCAGTTCGCCGCGCACTTGTACCTCGGGTTCGAGGCGACCAACGGCTCGTCGTCGGTCGTCCACTTCTACCGTGTGCCGACTTTCGAGTCGCTCGGCGGACGGACGATGGCCGCGTGCCTCACCCGCGAGCTGTCGGCCTGCGGGCTGCAGGTGAGCGAACCGTGCGGCATGCGGCTTCCGGTGTTGCGCGAGACGCGCATGCCCGCCGTGCTCTGCTCACTGGCACCCGTTCGTACCGCGGTGGATTCTGCCCAGGAGATCAGCCACGCCGTGCTGCGGGCGATCGAGCAATGGGTGGTCGTGTGCAGTCTCGTCTCATGATCGACCCTTTATCCACAGCTATGTCCACTGCATGTGCGTAACCCTCATGCACATGGTGCATCTCCGGAGCCCACGGAGTGTAGTGTTCAACCACGTAAAGTGGTGATGGTCGGATCCAACTCCCCGCTCATCAGGTGATACAGGCGTTCAAGGTCCTCAAGATCGGCGAAGTCGATCACCAGCCGACCTCGTCTGGCGCCCATCGTCACGGCGACGCTGGTCGCCAGTCGGTCGGCGAGCAACTCCTCGAGCTCGAGCAGACCTGGAGGTCGAAGCTTGCTCGCCGAGCGGGTGAGTGGCGCTCCCGGGCCACCCCGATCGGATTCGGATCCGGTGCCAGAGCCATCCTCGGTTGCGACACCACGGTCGCGGACGGCCTCCTCAACGGCGCGCACCGACCACCCCTCTTGCGAAGCGCGTCGAGCGAGTTGCTCCTGAAAGGCCCGGTCCGGTGTGCCCAACAAGGCACGTGCATGGCCGGCCGACAACCGGCCATCGGCCAGCAGATGCTGGATCGATGGAGGCAGGCTCATCAACCGCAAGGTGTTGGTGACGGCCGACCGGCTCTTGCCGACCCTGGTGGCCACCCCCTCGTGGGTCATCGCGAAGTCCTCGATCAGTTGCTGATAGGCAGCTGCCTCTTCCAGAGGCGTGAGGTCCTGGCGATGAAGGTTCTCGATCAGCGCCTGCTGGATCGAGCCGAGGTCGTCGGTCTGGCGGATCACAGCAGGAATGACGGCAAGGCCGGCGCGCTTGGCAGCACGCCAGCGTCGCTCGCCGGCGAGCAGTTCGAACGCTTCGCCGACCGGCCGTACGAGCACCGGCTGCAGCACCCCGATCTCGCGGATCGAGGCGGTGAGCTCGTTCAACGACTCCTCGTCGAAGTGCACACGCGGCTGATGGGGGTTGGGAACGATCGCGTCGATCGGGATGTCCCCGAGGCGGGGTTCGTCGACAACCGCGCCGTCGGGCGCCTCCCCTGGCGGGATCAGCGCCCCAAGCCCCTTACCCAGACCGCCGAGTCGAGCCACGACTGACCTCCTTCGCCACTTCGCGATAGGCCACGGCCCCACGTGAGGTGGAGTCGAAGGTGATGATCGGCTGACCGAACGATGGTGCCTCCGAGAGGCGGACCGTCCGCGGGATGACGGTTCGACAGACCTTGTCGCCGAAGTGTTCGCGAACTTCGGTGACCACCTGATCTGACAGCTTCGTTCTGGCGTCGTACATCACGCACACGATCGTGCTCACCTCCAGCGTCGGGTTCAGGTTGCGCTTCACCAAGTCGACGTTGCGGAGAAGTTGCCCGAGGCCTTCCAAGGCGTAGTACTCGCACTGGATCGGAACCAGGACCTCGTTGGCGGCGTTCAACCCGTTCACCGTGAGCAACCCGAGCGAAGGCGGGCAGTCGATGAGGACGTAGTCGTAGACGTCGAGCACAGCCTCGATCGATCGACGCAATCGGTTCTCGCGACTGAACGCCGGGACGAGCTCGATTTCCGCACCGGCCAGATCCAGGCTCGCTGGAGCAACGAACAGGTTCTTCACCGCTGAAGGCTCGACGCAATCCTCCAATGGGACGTCGTGCATTATCACGTGGTACATCGACGTCTCGAGGCCGCGGTTCTCGATCCCCAGTCCCGTCGAAGCGTTCCCCTGTGGGTCGAGGTCGATCACCAGGGTCTTGAACCCCAGCTCAGCCAGGCAGGCGCCGAGGTTGACTGTAGTGGTGGTCTTGCCGACGCCACCCTTCTGGTTGGCGATGGCGATGACCCGCGGTAACGGGCGTCCGGCCGCCTTCGCAGCTCTTGCTACCGCGGGCGAAGTCGACTTCGACTCGCTGCTGGGTGTGGTCACCGACATGGGTGAGCGACTCCTCCATGATTCATCACCGCGGCGACCAGATGATCCCGGCGGTGAACGGACTGCGTCAGACTAGCAACGACCTTGGTCTGCGGGGGTGATCCCTCCGTCGAGAATGTTTCACGTGGAACAAAGCGGTACATCGCTCAACTTGATCAGCCGCCTCACGCCGCCGTGGCGGCCATCGTCGATCAGGCCGGTGGCGGCCAGCAGGCGGTGATCCCAGCGGGACCGATGGGGGACGGCCACGGGGGGCTCGCTCACCACGAGAAAGCCGCCAGGCCGCAGCAGGGGAGCGGCGGCCCCGGCGACCTCTTCGGGGCGGCCGAAGCTGCGCGCCGTCACCAAGTCGACCAACCTCGCCGCATCCGGCGAACGAGCCAGCCTGGAGGTGAAGGTCGCGACATCGCATTCAGCCACGGTGACACGATCGCCGAGGCCCAACGAAAGCACACCGAAGCGCAACAGGTCGGCTCGTTTGGCACGACGCTCGATGAGGGTCACCTCGGCATCGCCGAACCTCATCGCCACGACGAGCCCGGGCAACCCGCCCCCGGAACCGAGATCGATCACCGCCCTCGGGTCACCGCCAGCCTCAACGTACTGCTCGGCGTGGGCGATCGCCGCGGTGATGTCGCCGCGGCCGATCCCACCGCGGCGTTGGATCTCTGACAGGACCAGCGTGAGCTGGTCAGTCATTCGCCGGAACGATCACCACACACCGACGCGGGTCTTCGCCCTCGGAATGAGTGGTGACGCCCTCGAACGAGGCCAGCACGTCGTGGACGATCTTGCGGTCCGACGACGACATCGGCTCCAGCCGCTTCGGGGCACCCTCCAGCACAACTTGACCGGCGACCTGATCGGCAAACCTGCTCAAGGCCTCCCGGCGCCGCTCGCGATATCCGCCGACGTCGACCCGTAGGCGCGTCTCGTGATCGCCGAGCCGGCGCTGCGCAGCCACCCGGGCCAGCTCCTGCACGGCCTGCAACGTCGCGCCGCGCGGCCCGACCAGCACGCCAAGTTCGTCGCCGACGACCATCACGTCGATCTCGTCACCCTCGCACCGCACCGTCGTAGCGCCGTCGAGCCCGAACGCGGCAACCAGCTCCTCGACGAACCGCTTCGCCTCCGCCCCTACCTGTTGAGCATCCACCGTTGTCTCCTCGTCGTTGGCACCGTTTCGTGCGGCCTTGGGTTGTGCTGTGCGGGTTTGTGCGGCCTTCGTTGGTGTGGCCGTGACCGACGTACCGGCGGCACGGCCTGGGCGAGCGGCAGCCGCCCGGCGACCTGCTGATCTACCCGATTCACGAGATCTCTCGGGTTGGGCTTCCGATTCGTCGTTGGCGGTCGCCCCGGCATCGGTCTCGGCAGGCCGATCGGTTTTCTTCTTGCGGTCGCGGCGTTCGGCCTTCGCTCGCGGTTGCGTGGGGCGAACGCGGGCCCGAACACGGGCCTCGCCGCGGACACGCCCGAAAAGGCCGGCGCGGGGCTCGTCGATGATCTCGAACTCGGCATCGCTCTCGTCGACGCCGAGCTGATCAAGAGCAAGGCTCTTGGCCTCTTCGGTCGTGCGGCCTGTGGTTTCCACCCATTCCATGCTTTGGTCCTACTTCTTCTTCGGGGGCGACGGACGCGTCGAGCGGCCGGATGCCGGCGGTCTCGAGGCCCGGCCCGCTGGGGTCGGCCTGTTCTTCGGCGCGGTAACGCGCTTGCTCACGCTCGCGGCTGCGGCCGCCTGGCCCTTGCCCGGGCCTGGCATGGCGAGGTCGCGCTTGGCCTGGGCGAACATGCCGCCTCCCCCGCCCTCGCTCTTCGACATCTCCCGGGCCCGCTCGCCGGCCTTCATCGCCTGCTGACCGAGCGATTCGTCACCGTGGTAGAACCGCTTGGTGATGTACCACTGCAGGCCGATCCGGATGATCGCCTGGGCCATGTAGTAGATGACCAGACCAGTCAGGTAGAAGACGAGGAACACCGCGAACACGACCGGCAGGTACTGCATGATCTTCTGCTGTGCGGGCGACATCGATGGGCTCACCGAGGCCCGCGCCGCCACCATCTTCTGTTGCACGAAGTAGAGCGCACCGAGCGCGATCACCAGCAAGGCGTAGATGAGGCCTTGGCCGAATGACTCGCCGATCACCTCGAACGGCCGTTTGGCGAGGTCGAGCCCCCACGCCAACATCTCCGACTTGCCGGCCAGCGACTTGTAGATCGCCGTGTCGGTCGCCACGTAGTCGGGGTAGAACACCTTAGTTCCGGCTGGCCGGTCGACGCACAGGTTCAGCGCGCCAGGCGACAGATCGGCGACTCCGCAGGTGACCTCGCGGGTGAGCCCGTGAAGCACGCGGAACATGATGATGAACACAGGGAACTGCATCAGCAGCGGGAAGCACGAGGCCAGGGGGTTGACCTTGTGCTCCTGGTAGAGCTTCATCATCTCTTCGTTTAGCTTCTGGCGGTCGCCGCGGTGCTCTTGTTGCAGCTTGCGCAGCTCGGGCTGCAGGCGTTGCATCTCGAGCATGCCCTTGGTGGCCTTGAGTTGCAGCGGAGCGGTGATCAACATCACCACGGCGGCGATCAGCGAGATGGCAAGGATGTAGTTGCTGGTGAAGTCGTAGAACTTGGCGAGCAGCCAAGCAGGGCCCTCGAACAGGGCGAGTGCGGTCATGATGTGGCGTGCTTTCGTGTGAGGGCGTGCCGGCGCGTGACGACGCGCCGACCGGGAAGGGGTTCGGGAACGGGATCCCAGCCAGACGGGCCGAACGGCCGACAGCGGAGGAACCGGCGAACCGTCAGCACCAGGCCGTGCCAGGTGCCGTGCAGTTCGAGCGCCTCGATCGCGTAGCTCGAACACGTGGGGGAGAACCGACAGGGAGACGGCCGGCCTTCGGCCGCACGCTGGTAGCCGAGCACGAGCCGGACCATGAGACTGCGGCGAGGCTTGGCGAACTGGTGTTCGATCGAGTCGGCGGTCATGACTCGGCGGCCTTGGCCAGTTGCCGCACGAGCGCCTCGACATCGGAGGTCAGCTCGTGAAACGACCGTCCGGCGCCGACGGGGCGGACGCCCACCAGCAGCGAGCCGGGCGGCAGATCGGCCGCGGCCAGGATGACACGTAACTGACGCCGCAGCCGATTTCGGACCACGGACGAACCTACGGCGCGGCCTATCGCAAAGGCCACCCTCGGCGGCATCGCTGTTGAGTCGGGAAGGAAGCTGCACCACAGCACTCCGGCCCGGGCGCGTCGGCCGTCTTGCGCCAAGCGCGCCAAGACGCTCCGCTCCCGGATGCGCCAGATCAAGCCGACAGTCGGTGGCGACCCTTGGCGCGGCGTGCCTTCAGCACAGCCCGACCGCCTCGGGTGCTCATGCGGTTACGGAAACCGTGCTTGCGCGCACGGCGTCGATTGTTCGGTTGGTAGGTGCGCTTCAACGCGACCCTCCTGCTACGGCCGCAGACGACTGCGGCGGGGACGACAAACGCCCGTGACTCGGGCCACGCCGGGCTCTGAGCTAGGGACAACCTCTGTAGGTTAGGGGAGGTGGTGACCCACGGCAACCACGTCGCTCAGCAGGATCCCCGCACCGGGCACGGCCGCACCGCCGGCTGACCGACGCTGTCCCCAGGCCTGCTAGGGTCACGAGTCCGTCACTGCCCCACCAGCAGGGGTTTTGTTGTCCACATGGTGTGGAAAACAATGTGGACATGTCGAATCGAGAATCGAAGGAGGTGCAGGTGAGCGACGCTGAGCAGGTGTGGACAGCCGTTGCCCAACTACTCCGGGCGCAGGTCTCCGAGGCGGTGTGGTTCTCCACTTTCCAAGACGTCGGCGCACTCGAAGGGGACGACTCCGTGCTCCGCGTCTTGGCGCCCAACGGTCATATCCGCGACCGCATCCTCACCCGCTACCTCCCGCTCGTTCGCGACGCGCTCGACGAGATCGGCGCCAGTACGCGCCAACTCGTGGTCGAGGTGCAGACCGCCGACGTGTTCGTGGAGGAGGCGCCGGTAGCCACGGCCGACCCCCCGCGCAGCCCGGTCTCACCTGGTGATCGCGGTCGATCGTCGGAGTCGTCACCGCTCGACCTGGCCGGCCTCAACCCGCGGTATGCGTTCGAGACGTTCGTGAAGGGCGCGTCGAACCAGTTCGCTCTCGCCGCCTCGTTGCGCGTCGCGGAAACACCCGGGCGCAGCTACAACCCGCTGTTCATCTACGGCGCAGCAGGTCTCGGCAAGACGCACCTACTGCACGCCATCGGGCACTACGTGCACCACCACTACCAGCACGACTCGGTGCGCTACGTGACCACCGAGACGTTCTTGAACGAGTACGTCGACGGCATCCGCACCAACACGATCGCGAGCTTCAAGCGGCGCTACCGCGACATCGACGTCCTGCTCATCGACGACATCCAGTTCATGGAAGGAAAGGAGGGGCTCCAGGAGGAGTTCTTCCACACCTTCAACTCGCTGCACGGCGCGAACAAGCAGATCGTCATCTCCAGCGACCGCATGCCCGACGCGATCCCCACGCTCGAGGAGCGGCTGCGCGGCCGTTTCAAGTGGGGCCTGATCACCGACATCCAGCCACCCGACCTCGAGACACGCCTGGCCATCTTGCGCAACAAGGCCGAACGAGATCAGAGTCCCGTGCCCGCCGAGACGCTCGAGTTCATCGCCTCGCGGATCACCAGCAACATCCGTGAGCTCGAAGGCGCGCTCATCAGGGTGACGGCCTACGCGAGCCTCAACAACGTGCCGATCAGCACCCACCTCGCCGAGCAGCTCCTCGGCGACCTCCTCACCGGCACGATCGTGAAGACGCGCACCGACCCGGAGCTGCTCGCCGAGATGGCGATCATCCTCGGCTTCAGCGTGGAAGCCCTGTGCGGCAAGAGCAGGCAGCGTCCCTTGGTCACCGCCCGGCAGATGGCGATGTACGTGTTCCGCGAGCTCACCGATCTGAGCTATCCCAGCATCGCCCGCCTGTTCGGTGGCCGCGATCACACCACCGTCATCCACGCCGTCGACAAGATCCAGCGGCTCATGAAGGAACGCAAGCAGATCTACGAACAGGTGACCGATCTTGTCCAGCGATTGAAGAAGAGCTGAACATGCGCGAAACAGCTGGGGACATCGTGGGGACGACGTCATCGCTTCGGTGGATCACGGGCGCACCGTCCACCGAAGCACACCCGTGTGATTTCCTACCTGTGCACGACGGTGGATCGCCCTGTGCACGACGCAATGCCCCCTACGCTGGCCAGACGGGTGGTTGTGCACAATCCACAGTCCCTATTACATCTATTAGGTTTTGAACATCCCACTGGTGAGGAAGGTAACCCTGTGAAGTTCCGATGCGAACGTGAAGTCCTGGCCGACGCACTGGCCACCGCCGGACGTGCCGCCACCGGTCGTACCGGCACGCTGCCGGTTCTGTCGGGACTCCGACTCGAGTTGGCCGGTGATCGGCTCACCGTCACCGGCACCGATCTCGATCTCACCATCCAACTCGACATCTCTGTCGGTGGCGAGGTCGACGGTGGCGTGGTGATGCCGGCCCGGTTGTCGGCCGACATCGTTCGGTCGCTGCCGTCGGGCAAGGTCGAGGTGGCGGTTGGCGACGACGACGTCAAGATCACCGGCGGCCGGTCGCAGTTCAGCGTCCGCCCGCTGTCGCTCGACGATTACCCCCGTCTCGCGGCGCCTGCATCCAGCGCGGTCACGCTCAACGCCGCAGCGTTCGGCGAGGCCCTCCGCCAGGTTGTGCGGGCAGCGAGCACCGACGAGGCGCGGCCGATCCTCACCGGCGTGCTGCTCGCCGCCGAGAACGACGGCTTGCGTCTGGTCGCCACCGATTCGTACCGGCTTGCGGTACGTGACCTGCCAGGCGTCAGCGTGCTCGGTGCCGATCAGAAGGTGCTCGTGCCTGGTCGTGCCCTCAACGAGCTGCAACGCCTGCTCGGCGGTGGCGGCGAGGTGGTGCTCAGGCTCGGTGATCGCGACGCCACCTTCGAGGTGGGAACCACCCGCCTCACCACCCGACTGATCGAAGGCGAGTTCCCCAACTACCGGCAGCTCATCCCGGCGAGTCACCCGAACATGCTCACCGTCGAACGCGAGCCGTTGCTCGAAGCCATCCGCCGGGTGAAGATCCTTGCCCGCGACGCCACCCCGGTGCGCTTGCAGATCTCCTCCGATGGCCTGCAGCTCACCGCGATCACCCAAGACGTCGGCAACGCCACCGAAGAGCTCGATGCCGTGGCAACAGGTTCCGACCTCACCGTCGCCTTCAACCCCGACTACCTGGCCGCCGGCGTGGAGGCGGTCGACAGCGAGCAGATCACCCTGTCGACTATCGACGGATTGAAGCCGGCAGTCGTGCGCGGGGTCGGCGGCGACGACTACCTGTACCTGCTCATGCCGGTGCGGGTGCCGTAGCCCAACGTGATCGTCACCCGCCTCGAGCTGGTCGACTTCCGCAACTACGCCACGGCCTCGTTCCAGCTCACAGCGGGCACCACGGCGGTGCTCGGCCGCAACGGGCAGGGCAAGACCAACTTCGCCGAGGCCCTGGCCTTCCTCGCCACCCTCGGCAGCTTTCGCGGCGCGCCCGTCGATGCACTCGTGCGGGTCGGCTCCGACGCCGGCATCATCCGCGCCGTCGTGGTGCACGACGACGGGCGCGAGGTGACCGTCGAGGTCGAGATCAACCGCCTCGGCCGCAACCGCGTGCTGGTGAACCGTCAGAAGCTGGCCCGCGCCCGCGACCTCTTGGGCGTGGTGCGGGTGACCGTGTTCTCACCGGACGACCTCGATCTCGTCAAGGACGGGCCTGGCCTGCGGCGAGGTTTCATGGACGACACCCTCGTCGCCTTGGCGCTGAAGTACGACGCGATGCGCCTCGAGCTCGACAGGGTGGTGCGGCAGCGGAACACGTTGCTCAAGAACGCCGGAGGCCGTCTCGACGAGAGCGCCGCACTCACCCTCGACGTGTGGGATGCCAGGCTCGCCGATCTCGGCGACCGGTTCGGTCATGCCCGTTCGGTGCTCGTTGCCCGGTTGCAGCCACTGGTCGTGGAGGCGTACGAGCAGTTGGCAGGCCAGGCCACACCGATCGAGTTGCGCTACGAGCCGGCGTGGCGACAGCGGGGGCTGGCCGCGGCGCTGTCCGATGCCCGCGGCGACGACGTGCGCCGTGGTGTGTCCACGGCCGGGCCGCACCGTGACGACCTCGAGCTGGTGATCAACGGCATGCCGGCGCGCACCCACGCATCCCAGGGGGAGCAGCGCACCTTGGCGCTGTCATTGCGCCTTGGCGCACATCGTCTTGTGGCCGAGCGCACCGGCAGTGCGCCGGTGCTGATCCTCGACGATGTGTTGAGCGAGCTCGATCACGACCGAGCCGCGGCACTGCTGCACCACCTGCCGGTAGGGCAGGTGATCCTCACGACTGCAGCCGGCCTTCCAGCGGCCGCCGAGCCCGACGCCGTGGTGACCATCGCCGACGGTACGGTGACCGCGGTGGAGCGATGAGCCGCGATCCGGTCCCGTTGAGCGAGAGCCTCAACAGCGTCGTGCGCTCGTTGCGCGGACCCGATGCTGCGGTGCAGGCGACGGCGATGGGCGGGGTGTTCGGCCGCTGGGACGAGGCCGTCGGTGCGGCTGTGGCCCGACACGTCCAACCGGTGAAGCTCGATGGCACCCGGCTGACGGTCGAGGTCGACGACCCGGCGTGGGCCACGCAGCTGAAGTTCCTCGAGGCCACGCTGCGCACCCGGCTGCTCGAGCAGACAGGTGCCGAGATCACCGATTTCGAGGTGCGCGTCAAACGATCACGTTGACCACGATCCGGTCGCCGTCCCTCCACCTCTCCGTCACACCCTCACGGTAGACTTCGGTTCACGTCGCGACCCCCACCAGAGCGCTCGTCGCCCTGTTCATGTCGCCAACAAAAGCCCAGGCCATGGCCTGTTTTACTGCGAGCGATCGAGGTACGAGTGTCCGCCGACACCAACAAGCCAACCGCCGACTACGGCGCCAAGGACATCCAGGTACTCGAGGGTCTCGACCCGGTGCGCAAGCGACCGGGCATGTACATCGGATCCACCGGTCTGGCCGGGCTCCATCACCTCATCTGGGAGGTCGTCGACAACGCCGTCGACGAGGCGATGGCCGGGTTCTGCACACGAATCGGCGTCACGCTGCTGCCCGACGGTGGCTGTCGCGTCGACGACAACGGTCGCGGCATCCCGGTCGATCCATACCCCTCCGGGCCGCACAAGGGCAAGAGCGCCGCCGAGGTGGTGCTCACCGTGTTGCACGCCGGTGGCAAGTTCGGCGGCGAGGGGTACAAGGTGTCGGGTGGCCTCCACGGTGTCGGCGTCAGCGTGGTCAACGCGCTCAGCGAACGACTGCTGCTCGAGGTGGATCGTGCCGGTCGCCGGTACCAGCAGGAGTACGCCAAGGGTGGCAAGCCGCAGGGCAAGATCACCGACGTCGGTCCGTCACCTTCGCGTGGACGCGTCAACGGAACATCGGTGTCGTTCTGGCCCGACCCCACGGTGTTCGTTGCCGAGGGAACCGAGTTCGTGTCGCGTACGGTGCTCGAGCGGTTGCAGACCATGGCGTTCTTGAACCGCGGTCTCGAGATCGTGTTCCGCGACGAGCGTGAAGGTCGCGAACTGCAGGAGGTGACCTACCAGTACAAGGGCGGTGTCGTCGATTTCGTGAAGCACCTCAACGCGTCGAAGGAGGCGTTGTTCAGCAAGGTCGCCCACTACGAAGACGAAGACAACGACGGTGGTCAGACCCTCGACATCGCCATCCAGTGGAACACCGGCTACTACGAGGGCATCCACGGTTACGCCAACGGCATCTCCACCATCGAAGGGGGCATGCACGTCGATGGTTTCAAGACGGCACTCACCACCGTCGTCAACAAGTACGCCAGGGCCAAGAACCTGTTGAAGGAGAAGGACGAGAACTTCCTCGGCGAAGACATCCGCGAGGGCATCACAGCCATCATCGCGGTCAAGCTCCGCGACCCGCAGTTCGAAGGTCAGACCAAGGCCAAGCTCGGCAACGTGCCGATGCGCTCGTTCGTGCAGAAGGCCACCAACGAGCGACTCGCCGAATGGCTCGAGGAAAATCCCGTCGAGGCCAATCGCATGGTCAAGAAGGCGCAGGCTGCGGCACAAGCCCGGGTCGCGGCCAAGAACGCCCGCAACGCAACGCCCGCGATCCACGCACGCAGGCGCTGCTTCCCATCCGCGGCAAGATCCTCAACGTCGAGCGCGCCCGACTCGACAAGATGCTGAAGAACAACGAGATCCAGAACCTCATCACCGCCATCGGTGGTGGTGTCGGCGACGAGTTCGAAGCCGCCAAGGCTCGATACCACAAGGTCATCCTGCTCGCCGATGCCGACGTCGACGGCAGCCACATCCGAACGTTGCTGCTCACGTTCTTCTACCGCCAGATGCGACCGCTGGTCGAGGCCGGCTACGTGTACATCGCTCAGCCGCCGCTGTTCAGCACCGTGGTCGGCAAGGAGAAGGTCTACCTGAAAGACGACCAGGCGAAGGCCGCGTTCTTGGAGTCGCACCCCAATCACAAGAAGGAGTTCCAGCGTTTGAAGGGGCTCGGTGAGATGGACTGGGAGGAGCTGAAGCCCACCACGATGGATGCGTCTACGCGCACCCTGTTGCAGGTGGAAGTTGAAGAGGCGGCGATCGCCGACGAGATGATGAGCGTGCTGATGGGCGACGACGTCGACTCGCGCAAGACCTTCATCGTGACCAATGCCCGCGACGTGAGGAACCTCGACTTCTGATGAGCGACACCCCCAATCCCCCCGACTCCCCCAACGGCGATGACAGCTCCGACCCGTCTTTGTCCGTGCAACCGGTTGCGTTGCAAGACGAGATGGAGCGCAGCTTCCTCGACTACGCGATGTCGGTCATCATGTCGAGGGCCCTTCCCGACGTGCGCGACGGGCTCAAGCCCGTGCACCGGCGCATCATCTGGGACATGGACGAGCAGGGCTTCCGGCCCGACCGTCCGTTCGTGAAGTCGGCCCGCGTCAGTGGCGACACGATGGCCAAGTACCACCCGCACGGCGACAGCGCCATCTACGACGCCCTCGTGCGCATGGCCCAACCGTTCTCGCTGCGGCACCCGCTGATCGACTTCCACGGCAACTACGGGTCGCCAGACTTCGGTCCCGCCGCTTCGAGATACACCGAATGCCGGTTGCACCCGTTGGCCATGCAGTTGCTCGCCGACATCGACGAAGACACCGTCAACATGACGGCCACCTACGACGGCAGCCGGGAAGAACCAACCGTGTTGCCGGCCCGGTTCCCGAACCTGCTCGTGAACGGCAGCCAGGGCATCGCCGTGGGCATGGCCACCAACATCCCGCCGCACAACCTCGGCGAGGTCATCGACGCCACGATCCACCTCATCGACCAACCCGAGGCAACCGCCGACGATCTCATGCAGTTCGTCAAGGGCCCCGACTTCCCCACCGGCGGCAGCATCCTCGGCCGGGCCGGCATCATCGACGCCTACCGCACCGGTCGGGGCAGCATCAAGATGCGGGC
>VFMC01000450.1 GCA_006515795.1 Acidimicrobiaceae bacterium
GCTCTCGTCGATCAAGGTGTCGCAGTCTCCGTGGATCACCAACATCGGCACCATCACCGAGCGGAGCGCCTCGGCTCGCGAGCCAGAAGCCTGGATGGCGATGAGTTGCCGAGTGGTTCCCGACGGGGTGAATGCCCGGTCGTAGGCCCGCTCGGCATCGCGTCGCCACCTGTGCTCGTCGGCGAACGCCGGGCTTCCCCAGGCCCGGGCGCCGGCGATGTGGTTGGCGATGAACGACTCGCGGTCGGTTGCCGCCGGCCCGGCGAGCAACGCCAGCGCCTCGGGCTTGGACTGGCCGTACTCGGGCTCGCCGGTGGTCGACATCACCGAGGTTGCCGAACGCAGCCGCGTCGGGTGCTCGATGGCGAGCACCTGAACGACCATCCCGCCCATCGACAGCCCCATTGCATGAGCACGATCGATTCCCTCGGCGTCGAGCACGGCGACGGCATCGCGGGCCATGTCGCCGATCGAGTAGGCCGCTCCGCGAGAGTCGGTTGGCGCGTCGGTGAACGAGGATGAGAACCCGACGTCGCGGTTGTCGAAGCGGATCACGTACCGACCGGCGCCCACGAACATCGCGCACCAGTCCTCGTGGTAGTTGATGCACTGGCTGCCGAGGCCGTTCACCAACAGCAACGCCGGATTCGACCGGTCGCCGAAGGTCTCGTAGTGGATCTCGCAGGTGCCGTTGCGTGCTGTGGCCACGGCCCGAACCGTAGCGCTCAGCGCGCGCCGGTTCAGCTGCCGATGAGTTGTTGGCGAAGCTCGCGCTTCACGAACTTGCCGTTCGCGTTGCGGGGCAGTTGATTGTCGAGGAACCAGATCTGCGCAGGGATCTTGTGCTTGGCGATCCGTTCGGCCAGGAACGCGCGCAGCTCGTCTGCGGTCAGCGCGGCGCCGGCGCGCAGCACGATCGCCGCGCCCACCTCCTCGCCGAGTCGCTCGTCGGGCACACCGAACACCGCTGTCTCGGCGATCGCGTCGTGCTGGTAGATCGCCGTCTCCACCTCGTTGCAGTAGACGTTCTCGCCGCCGCGCAGCACCATGTCCTTGGCGCGGTCGACGATGTACACGAATCCGTCCTCGTCGATGCGGGCGATGTCTCCCGTGTTGAACCAGCCGTCGCGGATCGCGTCGGCGGTGGCCTCGGCACGGTTGAGGTAGCCCTTGATCACCACCGCGCCGCGCACGCACAGCTGCCCGACGGTGTCGGGCCCGGGCGGCAGGTCGCTGCCCTCCTCGTCGACCAGCTTGGCGTCGAGAGTGGGTACCACGGGTCCGGCTGACTCGGGCTTGGCCATGAAGTGCCGAGCCGAGTTAGCGGTGACGATGCCGTGGGTCTCGGTGAGGCCGTAGCCGGTGGAAGGCGCCCCCTTCTTCAGTGCGCCGGCGATCTTGCCCACCAGGTCTGGCTGCAAGGCGGCCCCTCCTCCGCCCATGCCGAGCAGCGACGAGGTGTCGCGCTTGGCCCAGTCGGGGTGCTGCAACAGCTCGCGGCTCATGGTGGGCACGCCGGAGAAGTTGGTCACCTGCTCGCGCTCGATCAGCTCCAAGGCGCGGCCGGGATCCCACTTGTAGGTGAGCACCACCCTGGCGCCGGTGAGCGTGGCCGGGTGAAGGACGCAGTTGCAGGCCGTCACGTGGAACAGCGGCGTCGGCGCCATGAACACCGCCTGGCGCGGCGCCGCGGCCGGTGGCCCGCCGGCATCGGG
>VFMC01000739.1 GCA_006515795.1 Acidimicrobiaceae bacterium
GGGAGGACCCCACGCGCATGCGATGATGGACCGGACCCTCACGCCCGGAAAGCGGCTCACCAGCTTTGGCCTTGAGCCGTTGCAGGGGCCTCGGGGCCCACGTTCGTGATGACCGTTGCAAACCTCCGCCAACTCGCGGCCTGCCTACTTCTCGCGGGCGCCATCGTCGTCGTGGGCTGCACTCGCGGCGTGGACGTGCTCGGCGCAGACGCCGGCGGCGACTCCGACGCCGCTCCAACCGACGAGGGCGGCATCGATGGGGGATTGCCGTGCCCCACCCCCGACACGGACGGCGACGGTCACGCGTACGTCGGCTGCGGCGGCGACGACTGCCACGACTCGGATCCGGGTGTCCCTCCACCGCGGCCATCTGTCTGGATGGTGCCTGCGTCGCGACGTCCTGTGCCGCGACGTACATCGACTGCATGCGCTGCGTCGATCCCCGGGAGGATCGCGACGCGTGCGGCCGATGCGGCGTGCGTTGCGGATGGTCGTGTCGCGAGGCGATGTGCGACGAAGCCGACCGCTTCGACGCGATGACCCACACCTGTGTCGTCCGCGCCTCGGGGCGCGTCGACTGCTGGGGGACAAACGACCGAGGCCAGCTCGGCGACGGAACCGCGATCATGCGGACCGTGCCGGTGCCCGTGATCGCATCTCATTCATGCGCGCGACGGCGAGGCGGCGACGTCGTCTGCTGGGGCGGGAACGACGACGGTCAGCTCGGCGACGGAACCGCCGTCGGTCGCAATGGGCCGGTTTCCGTGCTGGGCCTGACCGACGCCGTCGGGCTCTCGGCCGGGCAGTGGCATAGCTGCGTCCTGCGCGCGACGGGATCGGTCGTGTGCTGGGGAAGCAACGCGTCGGGTCAGCTCGGCGACGGCACGATCGAAGGTCGGCTCGCTCCCGTCGCGGTGGCAGGGCTCGGCTTGGTCGTGGAGGTGAGCGCGGGCGGGGGACACACGTGCGTACGGCGCGCCGATGGCAGCGTCGTCTGTTGGGGTATG
>VFMC01000451.1:0-1896 GCA_006515795.1 Acidimicrobiaceae bacterium
CGTGAACCCGAAGGTGAGATCGGTGCCGACCACATCGTTGTCGATCGTCTTCGGCACACCGATGATCGGTAGCCCGAACTCGGCATGCATCTGACAGGCCACGCTGAGCGATCCGTTGCCACCGATCACGACCAGGGCGTCGAGGTCCATGTCGCGGAACGTCTCGACGACGAGGCGGGGACCGTCAGGTCGGTCGTACGGGCTGCCGCGTCGAGTTCCCAGCAGGGTGCCGCCCTTGGGGAGCATGCCGCGCAGCGACGCGACGTCGAGCGACATCGTGCGACGCTCGATCACACCGTCCCACGCGTCGAGAAACCCGATCAGCTCATCGCCGTAGACCTGCTCGCCCTTGCGCACGATGGCCCGGATCACGGCGTTCAATCCGGGGCAGTCACCACCACCGGTCAAGATCCCGACACGCACGTGGACCCAGGATACGGGCAAAAACCGCGGCGAACGTCCGGCCGTGGTAGGAACAGGCTCATGGCGTGGGATTCGTCTCGTCCGGTTCCGTGGCAGCGGCTGATCAGGGACTGGCTGCTGTACGTCGCGATCATGGTGATCGTCTTCGCCTTCGTCTACCGCGACCGGCTGACACCGGGCATCTTTGCCGGCCTGTTGGCGAGTGGCCCCGTCTTCGTCGTGATCGGCGCTGTGCTGGCGAAGTTCGGGTACCAGCGCAAGACGATGCGCGACCTCCGCCGCCAGGCCGCCCGACCACCGGCCGCAGACGTCGTTACGCCGGGACGGTCGAAGCCGGCGGCGACTCGTCGCACCGGCGGTGGGCCAACTCGACCGGGATCAACAGGTCGCAAGCGCTGAGCTAGCTTCAGGTCCCGATGCCCGACGACCCTGTGTGCGTGATCGCGATCGATGCCGGCACCACCGGCGTCCGCAGCCGAGCCGTCTTCCGTGACCGACCGTCGATCTCGTCGTATCGCGAGTTCACCCAACACTTTCCCTCGCCAGGCTGGGTCGAACACGATGCCGACGAGATCTGGCAGTGCGTGAAGGCGACGCTCGGAGATGTCGCGGCCCAGACCGCTTCGGCGGGAGCCACGGTGGCCGCGATCGGCATCACCAATCAGCGCGAGACCGTGGTCGCGTGGAGCCGCTCGACCGGACGCCCGCATGGCACCGCGATCGTCTGGCAGGACCGGCGCACTGCCAAACGGTGCGACGAGCTCGATGCCGCCGGAGCACTCGCCCTCGTTCGCGAGCGGACCGGCCTCGTGCTCGATCCGTACTTCTCGGGAACGAAGTTCGAGTGGATGTTGATGAACCGGCACATCCCGGTCTCGCCGGATCTGGCACTCGGAACGATCGACTCCTGGATCCTGTGGAACCTCACCGGCGGCGAGGTGCACGCCACCGACCCGTCGAACGCGAGCAGGACGATGCTGTTCGACATCCGCGAATTGGCCTGGGCGCCGGAGCTGTGCGATCTCCTCCACGTGCCGATCGATTGCCTGCCCGACGTCAGGCCGTCGAGCGGGCGGTTCGGTGTCACGTCCGATCGCTGCGGCGTACCCGCCGGGATCTTCGAGCCGGGAATGGCCAAGAACACCTACGGCACGGGCAGCTTCGTGCTGCTCAACGTCGGTCACACCTGTCCTCCGGCGACCGACGGGTTGCTCACCACCGTGGCGTGGACGTTGGCCGACGGCACAACGTGCTACGCGCTCGAGGGGGCGATCTTCGTAACTGGCGCGGCGATCCAGTGGCTGCGCGACGGGTTGGGGATGATCGGTTCGGCCGCAGAGGTCGGCCCACTCGCCGAGAGCGTTGCCGACACAGGCGGCGTGTACCTCGTGCCTGCGTTCACCGGACTCGGCAGCCCCTGGTGGGATCCGTACGCCAGAGGCACGATCGTGGGGATCACACGCGGTACAACCC
>VFMC01000451.1:1914-3621 GCA_006515795.1 Acidimicrobiaceae bacterium
AGCCCGCGCGACGGTCGAGTCGATGGCCTATCAGACACGCGATGTGGTGGACGCGATGACAGCGGCATCCGGTACGAAGCTCACCGATCTGCGCGTCGATGGCGGCGCGGCGGTGATGGATCTGCTGATGCAGTTGCAGGCCGATCAAGTCGGCGTACCCGTGCGGCGCCCCCGCGACCACGAGACGACCGCCCTCGGAGCAGCGTTTCTCGCCGGCCTCGCCGAAGGGGTGTGGCCGTCGCTCCAATCGGTGTCGCAACGATGGGAGCTCGACGCCGAGTTCCTCCCCGCAACCGGCGATGCGGCACTGATCGCCGACGCGCTCCACGAGCAGTGGTCGCGAGCCGTCGAACGGTCGCGCCACTGGGTGCCGCGCTGACCGATCGCCTTCGTAACCACTCACCCGACCGGTGCCGGCGCGATGAGCCCCGAGGCGACCCGGCACAGGCGTTCAAGCTGTCGACGTTCACGCATGTGCAGAGGTCGCGACGATCGTCCGAGGGCCACGACGAGCTCGATCGAGTCGATCGCACCCCACGCCAGATCGCTCGGCGCCGATCCGAGAGGTGCTCCGTCGGCGAGGTGGCGGCTGCCCTCCAAGAAGGCGGCCAACCAGGCCACGTCGGGGCCGGCACCCACCGCCTCCACCGCCTCCCGCCGAGCGAGGTCGACGGCCATCACCCAATCCGACTCGAGGAGCGCGGCGACGGCGGCGCACAAACAAGCGAGGCGGTTGGCGGGATCAGCCTCCACCAGCGCCGCGGCCACATCGAGCGCGGCGAGCCCTGGATCGGGCCTGTCCTCAGACACGCGGCGTACGTCTTCGACGGCCACGCCTTCGACCTGGACGATCCCGGCGACGAGCAGGTCGACCACGCCGTCGTCCCGGACGGCAACGACGAGCTCGTCGATCACCCTGCCGCCGCCACGCTCGAGGATGTCGATGCCGACCACATCGCCGCCAACGGCACCGATCCGACTCGCCACCAGGCCCAGAGCGCCTGGCCGATCGGGCAGCCATGCCCGCACCACGTAAGTCTCCACCGGGCGACCATACCGACGGCCAACTCGGCGCACGTCACAGCCGTGTGACGGTCCTGTGAACGAAAGTGGGCGATCGACCGGTTGCTCGAGCTATGGGGTGAGGATGCCGATCTGGAAGCGGTCGCTGCGGTTGGCGACAACAAGGAGGTTGTCGCCGGTTGGACCGATGTAGGTCCATGGGATGTCCCAGATGGCGGACGACGTGTCGGTGAGCAGTGTGATGCGCCCGACTGTCGGTTTGTTACCGGGCATAGGAGCGCTCTCGGCGCGGAAGTAGTCGCTGACGACAACGGTGCCGTTGGGCCCCGGTTGGGCGTAGGCGCAGTCCAACCCCCCGATGGTGAGGCAGTCGTAGTTGGTGTAGTAGAGGGTCCAGGTCATAGCGCCGTTGGAAATGGTGACGACTTGCCGGTCGAAGCTCTGTGTGATCGTTGGGGTGTCGAGGGTTGCGCCGCTCGGCTTGCCGTCGGGCCCGAGGTACGACATGACGACGTTGTCGGGCCCACCGATGTAGAAGCCGGTTGCGGAGAGGCCGGCCGGTACGTCGCCGATCCATTGCAGCGAGCGGGCGATCTCGGTGTAGGTGTCTCCGATGAGCGCCCAGGCAACGAGCGCTGGGGCTGGTTCGTTGATACCGAGCCAAGTGTAGAGGATCTGGTCGGG
>VFMC01000059.1:0-12306 GCA_006515795.1 Acidimicrobiaceae bacterium
GGGGCGGCTCCGATGGGGAGTGGGCATCGGTGCTGCGCGAAGCCGGCGTGAACGTGACCACCCTCGCCGCCGCGAACTGCGGATATCGGGTCGACTGGAGCCCGACCTGGAGCGAACGCTTCGCCGGTGTTCCACTCAAGAACGTCAGCGGCACCGTCGCCGGCCACACTGCCCGGGGGGAGGCGATGATCACCGCCGCCGGGATCGAAGGCGGCCTCATCTACGCGCTCGGAGCGGCCATCCGCGACGAGCTCGGCCGCACCGGAGAGTGCTACGTGGTGATCGACCTGCACCCCGATCTGGAGCCGAGCGATGTGGTCAGCCGACTTGCGACGCGGCGTCCGAAGGACTCGTTGTCGAACTGGCTGCGCCGCTCGCTCGGTCTCGCTCCGGTGGCGATCGGTCTGCTCCGCGAGGTCATGGCCACGCACTTGCCGAAGGATGCGCAAGGAGTGGCTGCACTGGTGAAGGCGCTGCCGATCCGACTCATCGGACCGATGCCGATCGAGCGGGCGATATCGACGGCCGGTGGAGTCACCTTCGGTGAGCTCGACGACTCGTTCATGCTGCGGAGCCTGCCGGGGGTGTTCGTGGCCGGCGAGATGCTCGATTGGGATGCACCGACGGGCGGCTACCTGTTGCAGGCTTCGTTCAGCACAGGTGTCGCCGCTGCTCGCGGCGCGCTCGCGTGGTTGGATGGTCAGCGATGAGCGTCGGGCAACAGCCGTTCGAGGAGATCGCCGACGGAGACACGCTCTGGCGGTTCGAGCGTCGGTTCCTCGAGTCGAACTGGACGTGCATCTGGGGTCGCGGTTGTCACGGCATCCTTCCCGAGCGGGCATCGCACCTCGGGCACGGGTGCTGCTCGATCGGGGCCGAGTTGGACGGAATCGACGAAGCCCGCAACGTGGCGGCGCTGGCGGCCACGCTGGCTCCAGCCGTCTTCCAGCATCACCAGGCCGCCTCCACCGGCGGCGTGTTCAGCGACGACACGTGTGCCGACACGCGTGTCGTGGACGGCGCCTGCATCTTCCTCAACCGGCCGGGTTTCGTGGGCGGCGCCGGGTGCGCGCTTCATCTTGCGGCCGCCGCTGCCGGCGAATCGCCGATCGACTGGAAGCCCTCCGTGTGCTGGCAGCTTCCGATCAAGGTCGATTGGGTGATGGCCGCCAACGACATCGAGGTGGCCACCGTGCGCCGGTGGAGCCGGGCCGATTGGGGCGCCGACGGCCGGGCGATGGCTTGGTGCTGCACGGAGGAACCCGATGCTTACGTCGGCGATCGCCCGGTGGTCGAGTCGCTGAGCGAGGAGCTGGTCGCGATCGTCGGCGAACGGGTAGCGGTGGAGCTTCGTTCGCGCCTGTCCGAATGATCCCGTCTCCCCTCAACTGAGGGGGTGAACGTGCCGATACCAACACCATCGGCGGGCCAGTCACGCCGCGATCACGGCAGGAGGACATCGATGGTGAAGGTCGAGGCGGCGACCTCGGAGGCGAACCTCAACCGGTTCCTCGTCGAGCACACGACCGATGTGCTGCTCGCCGTGCGTGCCGACGGCACCATCGAGCACGCATCGGCTTCGGCGGAGAAGGTGCTCGGCCTCTCCCCGCGCCAGCTCGCCGGGATGGATCTCGCCGCTCTGGTCCACCCCGACGATCGCGCCCCGGCCGAGGGCGCCCTGACGCATGCGCAGTGGAGCAACGACGTCGCGTCAACCGATGTGCGCGTCGAGAATCGCCGTTCCGGCGACATGACCGAGGTGTCGATGATGGTGCGGCGGATCGCGTCGACGGTTGATCGACCGAGGTTGCACGTCACGCTCGCCGATCGCACCACGCAGCGCAGGATCGAGGTGGCTTTGCGTGCTTCGGAGCGGCGATTCCGTGGCCTCACCTCGCAGACACGCGAGTTGGTGGCCGAGGTCGACCTGAGCGGCACGATCACCTACATCTCGTCGTCGCTGGTTGCCGTCCTGGGGCACCACGACACAGCTGTCGTCGGTAGACCGATCACCGACTTCATCCATCCCGACGACTTCCCCGATCTCCTGCGGCACTTCCTCGGCCACGAATCGGCCGATCCGCAGCGGCACCGCGCGATCCACGCCGACGGCTCGTACCGGTGGCTCGAGACGCTTGCCCAGATCATGATCGACGACGATGGCCATCGATCGTCGGTGCTGCTGTCGTCGCGCGACATCACCGATCGTCTGCAACTGGAGAGCTACCTCGAACGCGAGCGACAACTGCTCACCGCCATCGTCGACAACGTGCATGCAGGCGTGATCGCGGTCGACGATCACGGCACGGTGCTGCGCGCCAACTCCGCCTTCTGCCAGCTCTTCGGCACCGAGTTCGTGCCCGGACGTTCGATGGTCTCATATCTCGCCACCCATCAGTTGCTCGACTCCGACGGCGAAGCGGTCGCAATCGCCGACCGACCGCTGGAGATCGTGCTGAAGGGGGGCGCAGTGAACGACCGGATGTTCCTGGTCGGATCGGCCGACGGCAGCCACTACGAGGTGGTCGCGAACGCGGCGCCGATCGTCGGCATCGACGGGTCGATAACAGCCGCTGTGCTCACCTACGAAGACGTGACCGCGCTGCGTTCGGCACAACACGAACTGCGCCGTCTGGCCACGATCGACACGCTCACCGACCTCCCGAACCGTCGCCACCTCGTAGCCCACCTCGAGGAGGCGATGCGCCGCAACGCCCGCTCGCCGGAGCGCCTAACCGTGCTGTTCGCGGACCTGGACGGGTTCAAGGCGGTGAACGACGATCTCGGGCACGAGGCCGGCGATGAACTGCTCCGGGCTGCCGGCCGTCGTCTTCGTCAATGGGTGCGCGATGGAGATGTGCTCGCCCGCTACGGCGGCGACGAGTTCGTCGTCGTCATCGAGGGCGAAGACGCTCGACGCGAAGGGGAACGTATCGCCAAGAGAATCGAGTACGAGATGTCACGATCCTTCGCGCTTGCTGCTACCACCGTGAAGATCGGGTGCTCGGTCGGCATCGCCGAAGTGCAGGCCACCGACACCCTGGCGCTGGTGTTGGCCAAGGCCGACGCCGCGATGTACCAGCGCAAGAGCGATCGACGGGCCGCCGAAGGCCACGATCAGCACGCCGATCGACCGCTCAGCCGACTCTGATGAGACCGCGCCGAATCGCTGCCGAAACCGCTTCGAGCCGGGAGTGCACGTTCAGCTTGCGGATGATGCTGTTCACGTGATTTCGCACCGTGTTGACGCTCAGGTAGAGGTCGGATGCGATCTGCTCGGTGGTGAGTCCGTCGGCGAGGCGGCGCAACACATCGGTCTCACGCGCCGTCAACAGGTCGGCCGTCGCTCCGGGCCGCAGCAGGCGCAGGACCCGGCTCAGCACGGTAGGTGCGAACGCGGCCTCGCCCCGAACGACGGCCGCGACGGCCGCATGCAACTCGTCGAGCGTCTGGTCCTTCAGCACGTATCCGTGGCACCCGGCATCGACCGCCGTGGACAGAGACCAGTCGTCACTTCGTGTGGTGAGGATCAACACCTTAGTGTCGGGGGCACGCTCGTGGATGGCCGGAATCAGCCGATCCACGTCGGTCAGCTCGGACACCACGACCTGCACGCCGACGACGTTGCACCCGCGTTCGGTGAGTGCCACGGCGATCGCCTCGGCGACCATCTCGTGATCATCGATGACGAGCACGTCGATGCGCTCAGCGTCGCCCACGGTGTTCACGACGGGGCATCCTAGGTGGGCGTGCCGGTGACCGCCGATGACCTGCCGTACAGTGACGACGTGACGTCAGCGGGTCGGCTACGCGTGCTCGTGGCCGACGACCAGGTGGTTGCCGTGCGCGGCACCACTTGGTACCTCGAAGCGCTGGCGATGGATGTCGTGGGTGTCGTCGACGATCCGCTCCTCATCCATGCGGCCTACGTGCAGCACAGACCAGACGTCGTTGTCTTCGAGATCGCGATGGGCCCGCGCGGCGTCGCCCCGGCGGAGATGGCGGCGCTGCTGGCGGCGGAGCCCGGCTGTGCCGTGCTCGTCTTCACCTCCGAGCTGTCTCCGCTGGTGGTGGCCCAAGCAATGGCGTGCGGTTGTCTCGGCATCGTGCCGAAGACGAGTTCGATGGCCGCGTTCGGCTCTGCCGTGCGAGCAACCGCCGGGGGTGAGCAGCACCTGCACCCGCGGGCCATTGCGGCTTTGATGGCGAGTCGGTCGACCGCCCAGGTGGATGGCACCCGTCAGCTCAGCGCGCGCGAGTTGGCGATCCTCGAACGGGTTGCCGAAGGCTCCACCAACAACGAGATAGCCGCCGAGCTGGGAATCGGTGTCGACACCGTGAAGACCCACGTGGCCCGGATCCTCGACAAGCTGCGTGCCCGCGACCGCACGCAGGCGGTCAGCCGCGCCCTCCGTTCGGGTCTGCTCCGCTGAGCTCCTCGATCGCTTCCGCATGCGTCATCTCTCGACGCCTGGTCGGCGAGAAGCCGCCGAAGAACCCGCTGGTGAGCTCGTTCCGGTAGGCGTGGTCGAGGCAAGGGCGGCGAACCGGGCAGTGCCGCACGACGCGGCATCGAGCCATGGCATGTCCGGCACCGACGCGAAGTCGTCGACCGAACTGGTGTCCAAGGCAATCGCATCGTTGGAAAGGCCGATGAGCGATGAGGGGGTGATGTCGGGCGTGGCCATGGGTATGACCGTCCGGCGCGGTCGAGCGGATGCAACCACGATCTGCGCGACGAGCTTGCCGGCTCAGTGGTCGGTGGCGAGCACTGCAGCCGTGCACAGCTCGCGGCACACGTCCTCGGGTTGCCGGCCCGCGGCGGTGGCACCCCACCACAGGGCGGCCGTCAGCAGCGCGGCCGCGCCGACGAGGAGGTCGAACTCGGATGCCACGGCGGTCAGCCCTACGGTCGATGCGGCGGCGGCTCGCTGCGGCGCGGACCGACAACGTGGAGCGCCCGAACCCATCGGCTCGGGCGAGGATGGTCGTCGCCATCGGCTCGCTGCCACCGCCCGGTGGTCGGAGCTCGTAGGCCGTGGCAAGTCGCTCGAGGGTCAAGATGGCGATGGCCCACAGCGCCTCGTCGAGGTCCTCGCAGATCGCCTCCAGATCACGCAGCATGACGTCGCTGCCGGATCGGTCTCCTTGCAGCATGGCGGTGGCACTGCCGTACGCGGCGCGGGCGATGCCGCCGATGCGCATCGGAGTGAACAACATCAGATCCGGCTCACCGCGCCCGACCGGGGCGGGGGCGAGCCGAAGGGAACTCGACAGTCCCCCCGATCAGCGCTTCGAGGCGAACGGGCATGAGGGTGCCGACTCGCGCGGGGAGATAGGCGGGCAGGTTCCAGGCGCTGTTGGCGCCACCGTCACAGAGCATGGAGCCGAGTTCGATGCGCCGGGTCACGTCGAGATCATCGCTGAGTAACGTCTCCAGCGCAAGCACGCGTACGGTGGTCTGCGACACGGCATCGGAGGCGGCGTCCACTTCGAACGCGAATCCCTCCGGTTCCGCCCGCGCCCGGACCAGGCCACTGATGAGCACCGGAAGCAGTGGGGTCGCCGAGACGCGGAACAGGTCGAAGGTCTCGGGCGTTGGGTCGTTGGCGATGGCATCCCAAGCGTGTTCGGCGAGCGATCGTCGCTCCTCGACCGCACGGTAGGCGGCGAGCAGGCGTCGCGGATCGATCCCCGGCGCCTGACCGAGCAGCTCCGCGAGGGCCACCCCCGACCTGAACGCGGTCATCATCACGGTGAGCTCGAGGCGCCTGAACGGGGCGGTTCGACCTCCGACGAGATGCTCCAGTTCGCCGACGAATCGGCGCTCATCGGTTGCGGTGGCTGGGACGCCAGGTCCGGCCCACGGGCTTTGGATCTGGCGCTCCCCCTGCGGCGCGGCCATGGCCCGCGGTTCGTTCGGTGCGCCGTGTGTTCTGGTCGTCCACATGCAGCTGATACCCCTTCATCCGACCGTTTCGCCTCATCATCCGACTGTCCGCCGATCCACGCCGGGGTCATGGGGGGTCACGGGGGATTTCCGAGGGTGCTTCGGTCGCGCTCCGACGCTTCCGGTCGGTCGGCGAGGCGCCGCCCCTCAGTAGGCGTCGCGGGCGAGGATCTTGCGCAGCACGAGTGGGTGGCGGATCTTGGCCAGCGCCTTCGCTTCGATCTGCCTGACTGCTTCGCGACTGAGCGCCAGCGATCCAGCGATGTCGGCGAGTGTGGCCGACGGCTCGTTGTCGAGACCGAACCGCCGCACCACGACGAAGAGCTCCCGGGCATCGAGAGCGGCGAGGCCGTGCGTTCGCAGAGCGGTGATGGTCAGCTGCGAGATCACCCGATCGTCAGGCTCGGGATCGACCGAGCGCAGGTGCTCACCCATCGTCGACGTGCCGTCCGGTGTCGGAGTCTCGATCGGCGTGAGCTCCGGAGGGTTGAGCACCCGCCGTACCTGCTCGATGGTCACGCCAACCGCGGCCGCGATCTCGTCGGCTGTCGGAACACGAACGCCGTCGGCGCCTGCGAGGCGGCGCTTCGCGTCGAGGATCTCCGGGCGGCGCTCGAAATCGGCGAGGTTGAGGTTGGGGTGGTCCACGTTGCGCACGGCGCGCAGCACCTCGCGTTGAATCGGCTTGAAGGCCCACGAGCCGAAGCGGCCGAGGGACGGTTCGAAGCTGTCGATCGCGCGCATCAGCCCGAGCAGGCCGGCGGCCTCGAACTCGGCAGCGTCGTCGGCGGTTGCTCGTGTCGAGAAGCGCTTGCAGTACGACCGCACCAGGCCGAGGTTGAAGGCGACGATCTCAGCGGTCACGTCGTCGAGCTGGCGACGCAACCGGCGGGTTGCTTGACCGTCGTCACCGCCCGACTCGCGCTCCAGTTGCCGCTTCAGGGCCAGTCGTCGCTCGAACAGCGAGCTGTTGCCAAACTCGAATCCGGTTCCGTCGGCGAGCCCCGCAGCGTCTCGTTCGATCGTCGTTGCCGCCATGATCCACTCCCACCTTCTTCCGCCTGACGATGAATCGAAGAGAGACTCGACCCACCGTGGTTACCGCTGCACATAGAGTGGCGGTCTTGTGGCTTTTCGGGAAGTAGCACACGGCTCAAATAGGGGGGACCTATCTAGGGGGGTGGAGTATCCCCTACATGGGGGACAAGGCCAGTCGACTTCCAGCGTGAGCGGCATGTGGATCGACGCTCGTCACGTCCGAACCAGGGCCGCGTCCGCGCCCGCCGGCCCCGGACGGCTCGTTGACATGGTGACGTCGCCCGGCACGGTCTCGTGCATGCCTGTGAGACCGAGCGACGCCGTGTGCGTCGTGCACCGTCGGAGACCGTTGCGTGACCGGGCCGCCCGCCTCCTCGGGGCGGCGGGCATTGCGGTTGAGGCCTCGGTCGCCGAGGTGAGCTCGATTCGGGCCCCCGGCATCGTCCCCCACGTCGTCGTGGTCGGCGAGCCCGACGACATCGATCGACTCGGTCGCGACCTCACCGAGCTGCGCGTCCGGTTCCCGTCGGTGAGGCTGCTCTACCTGGCCGTTCACCCGATGTCTGGCACATCCAGGGAAGCCCTCGGCGCGACTGTGGACGGGGTGATCGCCCACGACGCACCGGGGCCGGTGCTCGCGGCCGCCGTCCGCGCCGTGGGAGTCGGACTGACGGCGTTCGACGAGCCATCACGTGCGCTGCTCCGTTGCCGTGACGAGAGGGGGCGTGACGAGAGGGGGCGTGACGAGAGGGGCGCGGTGGCAGCTCTAACGGCGGAATCCACGTTGTCGATGCGTGAACGGCAGGTGCTGGCGCTGATCGCCACCGGAGCCAGCAACGCGCGAATCGCTCAGCAACTGGTGGTCTCGACGGAGACGGTCAAGAGCCACGTGGCCCACATCCTGGCCAAGCTGGCAGTTCCGAGTCGTGCCGCGGCGGTCGATCGAGCCCTCGCGCTCGGCGCCCTCACACCCCTGACGATGGAGCTGATCCGCTGAGCGGCGCGCGCCGCCCGCAGGGCACGGCAACGGCGAGCGTCGTCAACCTACGGCGTATGGCGTGATAGTCTATGCCACATGGCCATAACCGAGCTCGATGTCATCGACGGGTTGCTCATCGCCGAGGTCGCCCGGGCGAGCGAGCTGATCGGCGTCGCCATTCCCGATCTGTTGTCCTGGGCTCACATCTCGCAGCGCACGTGGTCGCGGCGAAAGGTCACCGGGGTGCTCGATCAGCTCGAGTCCGACCGCGTCGCCAGGGCCGTGCGCCTTGCCGAACGAGCCGCCGACGTGCTCGGGTCGCCAGACGGTGCCAGGGCGTGGCTGCACGCCGCGCATCGATCACTCGGCCGCCGCACGCCGTGGCAGGTGGCCGGTACCGAGATCGGCGCCGACCGGGTCTTCACGCTGCTGGGCCGCATCGAGCACGGCGTCATCGTCTGATCCCTCCATGCTCGTGTGGCGCCTCACCCCCAGCAGGCACGTCACGACGGCGCTGACCGGCGACGGCGCCTCCCTCTACGGCGGACGGTGGAACCGCAAGGGCTCGGCGGTGGTGTACCTCTCGGCAAGCCTCGCCCTGGCCACGCTCGAGGTGGTCGTCCACATCACCGGCGGAACCCTTCCGCACACCGCCATCGCTCTCGATCTGCCCGACGAGGAGATCGAGCGCCTCGACGACACGGCGCTGCCGGCCGGCTGGATCGACGACGAGCCTGCTACCCAGGCGATCGGGTCGGGCTGGCTCGGCGGCGGTCGCTTGGCGCTCGCGGTGCCCAGCGCCGTGCTCGATCGGCGCGCCGAGGCGGAACGGAACTTCGTGGTGGATCCAGCGCACCGGCGGTGGCGGTCGGTCGTCGAGGTGTGCCGCTTCGAGACCGTGATCGACGCCCGGCTCGGGTGACGCCCAGGCCAACGCGTCAGGCGGCCGACTTCTCGAGCACGTGGATGCCGCATGCCGAGCCGAGGCCGATCACGTGGGCGAGCCCTACCTTGGCTCCCTCGATCTGGCGATCACCGGCTTCGCCGCGCAAGTGGTGGCACACCTCCCACACGTTGGCGATGCCCGTGGCCGAGATCGGGTGGCCCTTGCTCTGCAGACCACCACTCACGTTGACGGGGGTGGTTCCGTCGCGCCACGGCGCGCCAGAGTTGAAGAAGTCGACGGCGCCACCCTCGGGGCACAGCATCAGGTTGTCGTAGTGCACCAGCTCGGCGGTGGCGAAGCAGTCGTGCAGCTCCACGAGGTCGAGGTCGTCGGGCCCCACGCCTGCCGCCTCGTAGGCCTGCTTGGCAGCGTTGCGGGTGAGCGTGTTCACGTTCGGGAGGATCTGGCATGCCTCCTCCCACGGATCGGTGGTGAGCACCGAAGCGGCCACCTTCACCGCGCGCCGTTGCTGCTCGAGCGACAAGGTGCGCAACTTCGTCTCGCTCACCAGCACCGCCGCCGCGGCGCCGTCGCAGTTGGCGGAGCACATCGGGCGGGTGTTCGGGTAGGCGATCATCATGTCGCCCATGATCTCTTCGAGCGTGAACCGCTTCGAGTACGCGGCGAGCGGGTTCAGCGTGGAGTGGGCATGGTTCTTCTCGCTGATCCTGGCGAACAGCTCGAAGTCGGCGCCACCGTACTTGTGGCCGTACTCCATGCCGATCTGGGCAAAGGTGCCCGGCATCGTGTCGGTGCCGATGCGGCCATCGGTGGGCGCGACCGCGCCGTAGCGGCCCTTGGCCTCCCACACCTTGCCGTCGCGCTTGGCTTGCCCGCCGCCGCCGAGCAGGCCCGCGCCGGCCAGCTTCTCGACGCCGACGGCGATGCCCATGTCGCACTCGCCGGCCTTGATCGCCATGATCACGGTGCGCAACGCGGTGGCGCCGGTGGCGCAGGCGTTCGAGACGTTGTACACGGGGATGCCGGTCTGACCGACCTGCTTCTGGATCTGCTGGCCCACGCCGCCCGGGCCCATCAGGTTGCCGGCGGCCATGATGCCCATCTCGCGCATCGTGACACCGCCGTCGGCGAGGGCGCCCATGGCTGCCGCCGAGGCGAGGTCGACGATGTCCTTGTCGGCGTGCTTGCCGAACTTGGTCATCGTGATCCCGAGGATCCAAACGTTGTCAGCCATCTCGGTGCTCCTCTGGTGCCATCTCTTTGCTCCTCTAGGTGAGGGGTCCGGTATCAGGTGGGTTCGAACCCGAATGCGACCGCCTCCGTGCCGTTGTCGTCGATGCCCATCGAATACGTCGTCAGTCGGACCGGCATGTGGAGCGTCACCTTCGACGGGTCCGGTTCGACGTTCACGAGGTTGCCGCGCACGCTCGTGCCGTCGCAGTCGATCACCGCGGACACGAACGGCACGGGAACACCCGGTGCCGCGAACGTGACGATGGTGAACGCGCGGACCGTTCCCTCCGTTGCGATCGCGACCCTTTCGAATTCGGTGCCGAAGCACGACGCGCAGGCGTTGCGCCGATCGAAGAAGCGCGCGCCGCACGACATGCACCGGTTGGCTTCGAGATGCGGGTGCGCTCCGAGCACGAGGTAGTCGACGAGCGGAACCTGCGCTCCGGTCGGCGTAGCGGTGTCGGTCACGACGCGAACTGTAGTGATCGAGCTTCGCCAGTCATCCATCGAGCGGTGCCCGCTCTAGCGGTGATCGTGGGAGTGGCCGTGGGGTTGGCCGTGAGCGTGGCCGTGCGGCTCTTCGGTGACGATCAGGTCGCGGTGCGAGTGGTGCTCGACGCTCTGCAGCGCGATGCCAAAGGCCTCGAGCAGGTGGTCGGCGGTGAGCACGTGGTCGGGCGCTCCCTGGGCCACGATGCGCCCTGCCAGCAGCATCACCTGGTGGCACGCCTGGGCGTCGGCGACGTCGTGGGTGGCGGTGATGACCGCAGCACCCCGGGCAAGCGCCTGGTCCACCACGGCGCGGTACGCAGCCACGCCCGCCAGGTCGAGCCCTGATGTCGGTTCGTCGAGCACCAGCAGGTCGGCGTGGTGGGCGACCACCTGGGCCAGGTACACGCGCTGCTGCTGGCCGCCGGACAGCGACCGCAGCGGCTTGTTGCGGAGCTGGGCGATGCCCATCTGCTCCATCGCATCGTCGACCAACCGGCGGTCGTGCCCGGTCGCCCGGCGGAGCAGGCCGAGCGCGGCGAAGCGACCCATCCGCACCACGTCGAGGGCCTGCAGTGGCAGCACGAACCGCGACGGGTGGGCCTGGGCCAGGTAGGCGACCCTCACCGGTGACGACCCCGGGCTGGCATCGAGCACCGAGCAGGTGCCGGCGATCGGTGCCAGCAGTCCCATCAGCGTCCTCAGCAGCGTGGACTTGCCCGATCCGTTCGTGCCCACGAGCGCCAGCGCTTGGCCGGGACGGACGATGACGTCGATGCCGCCGACCACCTGGCGATGGTCGTAACCGATCGTCAGATCGTGACAGACGACGGCCTCGCCGCTCATCGGCCGACGGCCCCTGCGCCGGGCTGTGGTGCGCCGGGCTGTGGTGACCGTGACGTGCGGATCGCCTGCGTCACCAGCACCACGAAGAAGATGCACACGGTGACCAACACGATCGTGGCGCCGGCGGCGAGGTCGTAGTGGTAGCTGATCAACAGCCCGAGGTACACCGAGACGATCCCCAGTCCAAGCGCCCAGGCCATCATCGCCGGCACCCGTCTGGCCAGCAGAGCGCCGGCGCCGGCAGGAGCGATGAGCATCCCGAACACCAACAGAGTGCCGACCGCTTGGAAGCTCACCACCACGGTGGCCGCCACCATCACGAGCATCACCAGGTGGTAGCGCGACGAGCGGAACCCCGAGACATCTGCCTGCTCGGGATCGAGGCACAGCAGCAGGAACGGCCGTGCCAGCAGCACAGCAGCGGACGAGATGGTGATCGCCGCGGCGACGAGCACGATCAGGTCGCCGCGGTCGATGCCGAGGATCTCGCCGAAGAGGATGCGGATGATGTCGCCGTTGAACGAATCCGAGCGCGACACGATGATCACCCCCAAGGCGAGCATGCCTACGAACAGCAGCCCGATGGCGGTGTCAGACGACAGCCGGGTGTGGCTGGTGATCATGCTGACCCCGACGATCATCACTGCCGAACCGACGGCGGCGCCCACGATGCCCGGCGCCCCCAGCAGCAGCGCGCCGGCGACGCCCGGCAGCACGCCGTGGGCCAGCGCGTCGCCGATGAAGGCGAGGCCGCGGAGCACGACGAAGGTGCCGGCCACCGCGCACAGCACGGCCACCAGCACGCCGGCGCCGAGGGCTCGGAGCATGAACTCGTTGTTCGTGAACGGTGAGATGAACCAGTGG
>VFMC01000059.1:12327-22570 GCA_006515795.1 Acidimicrobiaceae bacterium
ACCAGTGGATGGCGCGTCTCCCTCAGGTGAGTGCGTCGGCGATCTTCGCCGCGTTTCCGAGGAGGAACGAGGCGTACGATCCGTCGTCGGGCAGGGTGTGCGAGGCGAGGTCTACCACTTCGACGTCGGTCTCGGCGCCGATCGCCTCGGCCACCTTCGCCGAGGTACCGATCTCGGTGAAGATCGCCTTCGCCCCGGAGTCGTCGATGCGGGCGGCAAGCTCGGCAAGGTCACCCGACGACACCTCGGCCTGGGAGGTGAGGCTCGGGATGATCGCGCCGACGAGACGGAACTCGTAGCGAGCCGCGAAGTAGCCGAAGGACTCGTGGCCGGTCACCAGCTCACGATCGGCGTCCGCGACGACCGCCAGGATCTCGCCCACCCTGGCATCGAGCTCGACGAGGCCGGCCTCGGTGCGGGTCACGCCGGCGGCTGCATCGATTCCCACGCTTGCCAGCGCCGGCAGCAGGGCCCTGACCACCTCGGCCATGGTGAGCGGATCCATCCACAGGTGCGGATCATCGGCGCCGACGGCCTGGTCGACGTCGCCGGTCGGCAGGCCCTCACCCTCGCCGACGGTACGCACGGTGATGTGATCGGCGGCGGTGAACGTCGTGACCCCGGAGTCGGCGGCGTCGTCGAGGGCGTCCTGGAGCGCTCCCTCCAGGTCGAGCCCGTTGCGCACGATCAGATCGGCGCCGTTGAGCCGCTCGATGTCCTTCGCCGAGGGTTCCCATTCGTGGGGATCGGATCCGTTCGGGATCAGCACCACGACGTCGGCCATGTCGCCCACCGCATCGCGGACCACTGCACCGAGGACCGAGTAGGTCACAACGATGGTCGGTCGTCCCTCCACGGTGTCGTCGCCGGTTACGCACGAGGTCGTTGCGGCCGCCAGCCCGAGGCCGACCAGCAACAGGCCCGTGGCCCTGGGCTTCTCT
The DNA here is from genome assembly GCA_006515795.1 of Acidimicrobiaceae bacterium. Taxonomy (GTDB): domain Bacteria; phylum Actinomycetota; class Acidimicrobiia; order Acidimicrobiales; family Ilumatobacteraceae; genus VFMC01. The sequence goes on from VFMC01000059.1 coordinate 13,269, forward strand.
TTGTCGCGCATGCCCCGTTCTCAACCATCCGATAAGTTCAGTAACCGTTCTCGAAAGGCTACAACAATGTGACCGGGATCGGTCAACCCGGCGGCGATCTGGGGAACATCGGGTCGCGCCGCACCGGGTGCAGCGCCAGCAGACGTCGGGCGCGCCCGAGGTCGACGGTCCGGGTGGGCTCGATGCGCTGGCAGCCCGGGCACCACACCGAGGTCCGTTGCCACGGACTCGTGCGGTCGTCGCAGCCGTCGAGGATGGTCGCGCAGAACGGGCACGCCCGGCCGCGCCTGCCGTACACGAAGTGATCGGCTGTGGCGAGACGTCGTCCCGTCGTGTTGCGTGGACCGGGGCGAGCACCGGGTCGAGCATGGAGGCGGATCATCGGCGCGCCGATCCGGATCAAACCGTCGAGGTCGCTGATCGTGCCGACCGGCTGAAACGGCGACACGCCGACGATGAAGGGCAGTTCCACCGCATAGACGTTGCCGAACCCGGCGACGTTGCGTTGATCCAGCAGGGCACCTCCGAGCGGCGCATCGCGGTCGCGCTGCAGTCGCATCGTGACCACGACGACATCGGGGGCGACGGCACTGCACAGGTCGGGCCCGAGGTGGCCGACGATCTGCCCTTCGAGCTCTGTGCGCACCATCCCGACCAGCGGCAGATCGAGGCCCGTGAGCCGACCGTCCTCCATCCACAGTTCCACCCGTCGGCGCCACTCCGGCTCTCGTGCCGCGGCGCCGACTCGCCACGAGCCGCTCATCAGCAGATGGGAGTGAAGCGTGCGGCCGTCGGCGAAGCGGATGAGGAGGTGCTTGCCGACTGCCTCGGCGGCCACCAGCACGCTTCCCGTGAAGTCGACGCCGCTCAGGCGCGGGTCGCGGGTGACGCAGCGCATGCATCGCTGGCCGGCGAATCGTGCCGTGATCCGATCAGCCAGCCGCCGGATCGTGTCGCCCTCGGCCACCCCCGCTCACCCCAGATCGGCGAAGGCGACCGCGATCCGGGCAGCGAGCGCAGCGTTGTTGCGCACCAGCGCGACGTTGGCGGTGAGGCTGCGGCCATCGGTCTGTTCGACGATGCGACCGAGCAGGAACGGCGTGACGTCCTGGCCGACGATGCCGCGTCGATCGAGCTCGGCGAGCGCTTCGGCGATGACGCCCTCGATCTGTGCGGCGGGGATCTCGTCGGCCAACGGGATCGGGTTGGCCACGCTGATGCCCGTCGTGAGCTGCAGCGGGCCCCACGCGGCGTGCATGAAGGCGGCGATCTCCTCGGCGCCATCGAGGCGACGGGGCGCGGCGAATCCGCTGACCCGCGAGTAGAACGACGGGAAGTCGTCGCTGCCGTCCACGATCACCGGCACGCCCAGCGTCTCGAGGTGTTCGAGGGTGAGGCCGATGTCGAGGATCGACTTGATGCCGGCCGAGACCACCGCGACCGGTGTGACGGCGAACTCGGCCAGGTCTGCCGACACGTCGAAGGTGAGCGCGCCACCGCGATGGACACCACCGATGCCGCCGGTGGCGAACACCTCGATGTCGGCCAGCGCGGCGATGCGCATGGTGGCCGCAACCGTGGTGGCCCCGTGACGGCGAGTGGCCAGCAGCCACGGCAGGTCGCGCGTGGTGGCCTTGTGCACAGCGGGATGGGTGGCGAGCAACTCCAACTGATCGGCCTCGAGACCGACCCGGCACACGCCGTCGAGCACAGCGATGGTTGCCGGCACGGCGCCGTTGGCGCGAACGATCGCCTCCACCTCGGTGGCCATCGCCACGTTCGTGGGATACGGCATGCCATGGCTGATGATCGTCGACTCCAGCGCCACCACCGCGCGTCCTTCGTGAAGCGCCTCTTGCACCTCTGCCAGAACGGCGATCCGGTCGGCGGTCATGCCGCGGCACGCATTTCCGCAACGGCCGCAGCGATCACGTGATGGGCGCGATCGCGCAACGTCGGCAGGTCGTCGATGGTGAGGCCATCGGTGCTGATCGGCTCGAGCACGCGCACCTCGGCGTCGCTCACGCCGAACCGCCAATCGCCCTTGATCAGCGCGGTGTACGCGCCGTTCACGGCCAACGGCAGGATCGGCACGTGGTTCTCGATCGCCAGGCGGAAGGCCCCGTCCTTGAAGGCCTTCAGCTCACCGTCTTTCGAACGCGTGCCTTCTGGGAAGATCATCACGCTGACCTTGCTCTCCAGCCGGGCCCGGCATGTGGCCATCGCCGCCACCACGCTGTCGCGTTCGCCGCGCACGAGCCGGATGTCGCCGGCCATCCGCATCATCCACCCGACGAGGGGGAACTTGAAGAAGGTGGCCTTGGAGAGCCACTTCATCTCCCACGGGAGGTGCGAGATGAGCAGGATGTCGACGAAGCTCTGATGGTTGGCCACCACCACGTACGGTCGCCGTGGATCGGTGATGTTGGTGCCGGTGGTGCGGAACGTCCACAGCGGGTTCAGCACCTGATGTGCCACGGTGAGCCTGCGGAACAGGTAGCCGGCGGCGTAGTGGCCCTTGTCGAAGGGCAAGGTGACGAGCCACACCAGTGCCACCAGCGGCGTCCAGATGATGATGACGAGCCCGAGCACGAACCAGGCCCAGATCGACAACACGGTGCGCGCCGCGGCGTTGTTCAAGATTCGATGACGGAGACGGGGCGAGGATGCAGCACTGGCCATCGAGACATCGTGCCACGGTTGCGATCTAACGTGAACATCCATGACCCCCCAGGTTCGAGCACTGTTCGAAGCGGCGCGCGCCGCCCAAGCCCACTCGTACGCGCCGTACTCGAAGTTCCACGTCGGCGCGGCGATTCGTTCCACGTCCGGTGCGATCTACGCCGGGTGCAACGTGGAGAACGCGGCCTACCCACAGAGCGTGTGCGCCGAGGCCTCGGCGATCGTGGCGATGATCACCGCCGGCGATCGCAAGATCGACGAGGTGCTGGTGGTGTGCGATGGCGATCAACTCAGCACGTGCTGCGGCGGATGGCCGAACCTTCACGCTCGACGAGTTGCTGCCGTTCTCGTTCGGTCCGGAGAACCTGCTGCAACCATGAACCGATCGCGGGATCGTGACGTAAGGCTCTCCAACGCACACGATGTGCGGGTCTGCCGGACAGCACGTCCACCCGAGGAGTCACCATGAACCGTCGCCGCTCGTCCCGATTCACCGTCGCCATCGCCGCTGTCGCGCTGTCGCCGTTCGCGCTCGTCGCCTGCGGTGACGATGAGGCGGCAGATCCCGCTCCGGTTCCAGCCGGCACCGATGCGCCCGCCGCTGCCGGAGCCGAGCTGACGATCGCCGACTTCACGTTCAGCCCCCTCACCGTCGCGGCCGGCGCCGAGATCACGCTCACCAACAACGACGGGTTCACCCACACCGTCAGCAACCCCGACGGCGCCTTCGACGTGCGCGTGTCGGGTGGAGCGAGCGAGAAGCTCACCATCGACGCCGCCGGCACGTACGCGATCATGTGCAACATCCACCCATCGATGTCGGGATCGATCGTCGTCGAGTGACCGAACGGTTGGGCCGCACCGGCGAGTCGTGGCCGGGTGCTGCACGGTTGTGCCTCTACGCTCTCCGCCGTGGTCAGTCGCCGCGTTCCCCATCTCACCGCGAAGCTCCAGGGCTTCGGCACCACGATCTTCGCCGAGATGACCGCGCTCGCCGCGGCCACCGGCAGCATCAACCTCGGTCAGGGCTTCCCCGACACCGACGGCCCGCGCATCGTGCTCGACGCGGCGATCGATGCCATCAACGGCGGCCAGAACCAGTATCCGCCGGGACCTGGAATGCCCGTGCTGCGGCAGGCGATCGCCGCACATCAACAGCGGTTCTACGGGCTCACGTACGACCCCGACACCGAGGTGCTCGTCACTGCCGGAGCCACCGAGGCGCTGGCCGGGGCTCTGCTCGGGCTGCTCGACACCGGCGACGAGGTGGTGCTGTTCGAGCCGATGTACGACAGCTATCAGGCGTGCATCGCGCTCGCCGGTGCGGTGGCCAAGCCGGTCACGTTGCGACCGCCGTCGTACGGGTTCGATCTCGACGAGCTCCGTGCCGCGATCACCCCGAAGACGAAGCTTCTGCTCGTCAACACGCCGCACAACCCCACCGGCAAGGTGCTCGATCGGGCCGAGATGCAGGTGATCGCCGATCTGGCAACGGAGCACGACCTGATCGTGCTCACCGACGAGGTGTACGAGCACCTGCTGTTCGACGACGCCGAGCACATCGCCATGGCCACGTTGCCCGGCATGCGCCAGCGCACGCTCAGCATCTCGAGTGGCGGCAAGACCTTCAACACCACCGGGTGGAAGATCGGTTGGCTGTGCGGGCCGGCGGCGCTCATCGTCGCGGCGCGCACCGCCAAGCAGTTCCTCACCTACGTGAGCGGTGGCCCATTCCAACCGGCCATCGCTGTCGGCCTCGGTCTCGCCGACTCTTACTTCACCGACCTTGCCGCAGATCTGCAGGCCAAGCGCGATCGCCTGTTGCCGGGCCTCACCGCGGCGGGGTTCGAGGTGTACCCGACCAGGGGCACCTACTTCGTCACCGTCGACATCCGGCCGCTGCGCGCCGATGGCGACGGGATGGCCTTGTGTCGCGAGCTCCCGCAGCGTTGCGGTGTGGTGGCGATCCCCAACGAGGTGTTCTACGCCAACCGCCACGAGGGCCGGCACCTAGTGCGGTTCGCCTTCTGCAAACGGCTCGAGGTGCTCGACGAGGTCGTCGAACGCCTTGCCAGGTTGTGACCGCGCCCACCAGCGAGAGCGGGCGCGAGCCGAGATCTGGGCCGATCTTGTCTCGGGGGCCGAAACGAATTCGGCCCAGATCGTGAGTCAGAGCCGTCAGGTCAGCGGCGGTCGTCGAGGAAGCCGAAGCGGTCACGCACTTCGGTGACGTGCGCGGGATCGATGTCGGAGAGCAAGATGCTCTCGCCGACGGCGGCGGTGGCCAGCAGCTCGCCGAGGGGATCGACGATGCGGCTGTCGCCGACGTAGGTGAGGCCGCCACCTCGGCCGACCCGGTTGCACCCTGCCACGTAGGCGAGGTTCTCGATGGCTCGCGCCTGCAGCAGCGACATCCAATGACTGCGTCGCGGCTCGGGCCAGTTGGCCGGGACGAGGTAGAGGTCCGTGTCGGCGGCGAGGCCCCAGAACTCGTCGGCGAAGCGCAGGTCGTAGCACACCAGCGGGCTCACCCGGACCCCCTCGATCTCGACGGTGATCAACTCCGACCCTGCCCGGAAGTGCTTGTCCTCGCCGCCGTACCCGAACGGATGGATCTTGCGGTAGCGGTGCACGGTGCCATCCGGGCCGGCCAGCACGAAGCTGTTGTACGGCCGCGGGTCGCCGTCGTCGCCGGTCTCGGGACAGCTCCCGCAGACCCATGCGTCGTTGGCGCCGGCCTGATCGATGAGGAACTGCGACGACGGGCCGCCTTCGGGTTCGGCTAGTCCCGGCGTGTCCACGGCGAACCCGGTGGAGAAGGTCTCGGTCAACAGCACCAACCGCGCCCCCGCACCGGCAGCCGCGGCGATCAGTGGGGCGAGTCGCTCGAAGTTGGCCCCGCGGTCGTTCCATACGATGTCGTGCTGGATCGCGGCGATGCGCATCGCGCCGATGGTAGACGTGTCAGAGCGGCAGCTCCAGCAGGCTCACCGTCTTGTTGCCGCCGTCGGTGTCTTGCTGGGCGACCTCGCGGAAGCCGATCGACTGGTGGAACTCGAGCGAGGCGTCGTTGCGCGGCCTCACGTTCACCTCACAGCACAGCACGGGGAACGCCCCGGTGAGGCGACGCTGCAGTTCCACGTAGAACTGGCGGCCGATGCCGTAGCGGCGGAACGAGGAGTTGACGGCGATGCGATCGAGGTACGCGAACTGGGTGTAGTTGCGGCTGAACCACTGGTAGTTGAGGCTTGCGTACTCGACGCCCGGGGCGAACACGATGCAGAACCCGGCGAAGGCTCCTTCGATCTCGGCGGTGAGCGACACCGCGCTGATCGACACGAGGCGCTCGATCTCGGTGCGGTCGAGCTCGTTCAGCGCAGGCACGTTCACGTTGTTCAGCTCGAGCGCGGCATCGAGGTCGTTCGAGGAGGTTTCGCGAATGTTCACCGCCTGAAATGTAGAGCGGGAATGGAGTCACACGTAGCCTGGTTCCATCGCGTCACGCTCATGTCGAAAGGTGCTCACGATGTTCTGGAACAACAAGACCGAGATGGTGGAGCCGTCGGCAGCGTTGCCGGGCCGCACCGCGACGATGCCCGTTCCCGGCGACCACTACGTGAACGGCGCCCCGCTCGTCGGTCCGTGGCCCGAGGGGTACGAGACCGCCGTGTTCGCGATGGGATGCTTCTGGGGTGCCGAGCGGAAGTTCTGGCAGACCTTCGGCGTGTACTCCACCGCTGTTGGTTACGCCGGGGGGCACACCCCGAATCCCACCTACGAGGAGACCTGCAGCGCGCAGACGGGCCACACCGAGGCAGTGCTCGTGGTGTTCGATCCGGTGCAGGTGAGCTACGAGGCGTTGCTCAAGGTGTTCTGGGAATCGCACGACCCCACGCAGGGCATGCGGCAGGGCAACGACGTGGGCACGCAGTACCGCAGTGCCATCTACGCCACGTCGGCGGCGCAGCTCGAGGCGGCGCTCGCCAGCAAGTCGATGTTCGAAGAGCGGCTGCGTGGCGCCGGGTACGGAGCGATCACTACCGAGATCGCCCGTAGTCGCGAGTTCTTCTACGCCGAGCCGTACCACCAGCAGTACCTGGCCAAGAACCCCAACGGTTACTGCGGCATCGGCGGCACCGGCGTGAGCTGCCCGATCGGCCTCACCGCCTGAGGTCACCCGACGGTCAGGCCAAACCGTCAAGCCCAGCCGTTGGCGCGGATCTCGTCGCCGTCGGCATCGAGGGGACGGCCCTGCCATCGCAGCGCTCCGGGCGTGGCGCTCAACTTGGCGATGAGTCCCTGCATCGGCGTGCCGTCGAGCTCGACTATCGCTTGGCGGGCGTTGTAGTGCGGGTCCGATGAGATGTCGGCCATGTCCATCACCGGCCCGATCGCCGCCTCGGCCGCGGTGAACGTCTCCAACACCTCGGTCTGCGAGCGTTCGGCGCACCAGGCCACCATCACGGCCTCCAGCTCGGCGCGGTGCTCCATGCGGTCGGGGAACGTGGCAAAGCGCGGATCGTCGGCCACCCCGAGCACTGCGTTGACCCGCGCCGCGACGCTGTCGGCGCTGGCCGACAGACCGACCCACTTGCCATCGGAGCACTGATAGGTGCCGCGGGGGACGGTGTAGGGCAGCCCGGCGCCGAGGCGCGGCTGCAGCTCGCCGGTGAGGCGATAGAGCGAGATCAGCGGTCCCATCAGCTGGAACAGGCTCTCCAGCAGGTTCACGTCCACCACCTGGCCGCGGCCACCGTGCACCGCCACCAGGGTGGCGAATGCGGCAACCAGGCCGGTCACCTCGTCGGTGAGCGCGATCGCCGGCAGCATCGGCTGTCCTCCCGGCTCGCCGCTCAACGCGCTGAATCCCGACATCGACTCGGCGATGGTGGCGAAACCGGGCCGCCCCGCGTACGGCCCGGTCTGGCCGAAGCCGGTCACCCGGGTGATGACCAACCGGTCGTTGCGGGCCAGCAGCTCGTCGGGTCCGAGACCGAGCCGTTCGAGGGTGCCGGGCCGGAAGTTCTCGACGAGCACGTCGGCGTCGTCGATCAAACCGAGCAAGACGACGCGGTCGGCGTCGAGCTTCAGATCGAGCGCCAACGTGCGCTTGTTGCGGTTGACCAGCTTCCACCACAGGCCGGTGCCATCGCGAGGATCGCGCCAGGCCATGTTGCGCAGGCTGTCGCCTGTGCCGGGACGTTCCACCTTGATCACGTCGGCGCCGAAGTCGGCGAGGTAGCGCGCACAGTTGGGGCCGGCGAGAACCGTCGACAGATCGATCACCTTCAGGTCGTGCAGCGGGCCGTCGGACGGAGTGGTCACGGGGCCCATTCTGCGATCCGGTGGCAGGCCTGCGCCAAGTCGGCGCCGTCGCCCGCGTACGAGAACCGGACCGTGGTGTGCCCGCGGGCGAGGTCGAAGTCGAGTCCGGGGGTGCAGGCGACGGACAGTTCGTCGAGCCATCGCCGGCAGAGTTTCATCGAATCGTGGGTGATGTGGCTCACATCGGCGTAGACGTAGAACGCGCCGTCGGCCGAGGCGACCTGCGTGAGCCCGGCGTCGGCGAGGCCGTCGAGCAGCACGGCGCGGTTCGAGCGGTACCGGGCGACGTGGGCGTCGAGCTCGGCGGTGCAGTCGAACGCGGCGAGACCGGCTACCTGACTCACATGTGGCGCGCAGATGTAGAGGTTCTGCTGCAAGCGCTCCACAGCGGCCGACAGGTGCGATGGAGCGAGCATCCACCCGAGTCGCCACCCGGTCATCGAGAAGTACTTGGAGAAGCTGTTGATCACCACGGCATCGGCGGTGAGGGCGCGGGTGCTCTCGGCGCGGCCGTCGAAGACGATGCCGTGGTAGATCTCGTCGGAGATCAGCAACACTTCGTGTTCGGCACACCAATCGACGATCTTCGCGAGCGCGGCCGGCGAGAGCACCGTGCCCGTCGGGTTGGAAGGTGATGCCACGATCAGACCGTCGAGGTGGCCCGCTGCTGCAAGTGAGGCCGCATCGGGCACCCATCGGGTGGAGGCGTCGACCGCGACCGCGACCGGCTCGACGCCGAGTGCGAGCAGCGTGTTGCGGTAGCACGGATATCCGGGCTCGACAACACCGACCCGGTCGCCGGCTTCGAAGGCGGCGGCGAAGGCCAACGTGAACCCGGCCGACGCACCACTGACGACGATCACCTCGGCGGAGTCGACCTCCACCGCGTACCACTCGCGGTAGTGCTGGGCGATGCGCCGGCGCAAGCTCATCATCCCAGCGGCGTTGGTGTAGCCGAGTGCCTCGCCACGTTCGATCGCGGCGATTGCCGCGAGGCGGGCGCCGAGGGGTGCCGGGGTGGACGGCTGGCCGACCTCGAGGTGCAGCACCCGGTGGCCGCGTGCCTCGCGTTCTGTCGCTGCCCGGCCCATCGCCATCGCGTGGAACGGCGGCACGGCGGCAGCCCGTGCCGCCTCAGCCAACGACATGCGACGTCGTCCGGATGATCTCGACCGCGATCAACGAAGCGAGATCGTGAAGCATCGGTCCTCCAGGCGTCCCATCGCGTACGTCTCGTAGTCGACCCCGAAGTCACGGTAGAGATGGCGGCAGCGTTGGCTCCAGCGGAGCGCCTC
>VFMC01000059.1:22608-28010 GCA_006515795.1 Acidimicrobiaceae bacterium
TCCTTCACGCAACCGACCTCGACGCTGGGCACGCCGCACGCCAGCATCCGCAGCCGATGGCGATGAGTGTGACCGGCGGTGTAGGCCACGATCGAGGCGCGGCGAGCGATCACCGCGGTGAGCGCATCGCTGGCGTCGGGGTGCAGCCCGAAGTAACCGGGTGAGCGCGAGGAGCCGGTGAACTGCTGATGGTGCCCCATCACGATCACGGGCCGGTCGGCTTGCGCGGCGAGCGTGTCGAGCCACTCGAGCTGGTCGTCGCCCAACCAACCGGTGGTCTCGGTGGGGATCGTGGTGTCGAGCAGCGCAACGCTGACGCCCGGCAGCTCGATCCACTCGTCGCCGGCGTAGCCGGTCTGGCCGTGATAGGCGTCGTGGTTGCCGCGGACCACGTGCAGACGCGCGCCGAACGGCGGCCGGTAGCACTCCTCGAACGCGGCCCACTCGTCGGGTTGGCCGTCGCGCGAGAGGTCGCCTTTCACGATCACCGCGACAGGATCGATCTCGGCGATCTCGCTGACCGCGAAGCCGTTCATCATCTCCGCATAGGGCGGGTCACCCGGGTCGGCACGCTGGACCGGGCCCCCCGGGTTGTCGTCGAGTCGGCCACAGTCGATCTCGCCGAAGTGCAGGTCGTTCACGGTGGCGAACCGGCACAGCAGCTCACCTCGTGGCCGCGATGACGTGCGCACGGTGTGCATGCCCACCTGGTGCTCGGTGTCGGGAGCCAGGCCGTCGAGGCGGTGCACGTCGACGCCCTCGTGGGCCACGATCAGGTCATCGGCAACAGTGGTGATGTCCACCTGTGGGACCGTAGCGGCCGCGCCGGCCGCAGCAGGCGATCAGGCCTTGACGACGATGCTGCTGACGACCTTGTCGTGCCACGTCTGCTTCTTGGGGTCCCACAGTGCCCAGAGGTAGCCGAGGAAGCAGACGCTGCCGGAGACGAAGCCCCGGAACAGCGTGCGCCCGAATGCCCGTCCGGTGCCGATCGGTTGCCCGGTGTTGACATCGACGATCTTGTTGCCGACGGCCTTCGCGCCCCAGCTCTGGCCGGTGGCGCCGACCTTCTTGCAGTAGAGCACCAGGAAGGCGATCGCGCCGACCGCCCAGAGGATGCCGGCGATGGCGAACGTCGCGTTCGTCGGGAGGTCGCAGAACCCCTCCTCACCGTTCACGGTGCACGCGCGGATCTCGCTCGGCCCGGCGAAGAAGTAGGCGATGCCGGGCGCCGAGAACACGATTGAGATGAGGCCGTCGACGAGCATCCCGCCGAAGCGTGAACCGACACCTGCGTACTGCGGTGGGGCCTGGTACGCCGGCTGGTAGGCCTGATAGCCGGGCGGTGGCGGAACGGAACCCGGGGGCGGCGGAGGAGGGGGAGGCGTGCTCATGTCCCCAGACGGTAGTACCCACGTGAGGTGCGACCGGGTGATCGGTACCGGTGATCGGCGCGGCCCGGTCTCAGCGGAACGGGCGGTCGCGGCGAGTGGGCAACGGCTTGATCCACCACCGGCCGCTGAACCGCCACGCTGCCTGGCGTTGGCGCTCCTGCTCGGGCGTGAACGCCGGCCGCGGCCACAGCGCCTCGATCGCCGCGGCGATGGCAACGGCCTCCGCGTCGGTCGGCGTCGGCGACACCTCCGTGTCGGCGTTGCTCACAGCGGCATGTTCCCGTGCTTGCGGCGCGGCAGCTCTTCGCGCTTGGTGCGCAGCATGCGCAGCCCGGCCACGATCTTCTGGCGGGTCTCCGCCGGATCGATCACGTCGTCGATGTAGCCGCGCTCGGCGGCGTTGTACGGGTTGGCGTACTTCTCGGTGTACTCGGCCACCAGCTCGGCACGGCGCGCCACCGGATCGGCGGCCTGTTGCAGCTCGCGCCGGTAGACGATCTCGACCGCGCCCTGCGGCCCCATGACCGCCAGCTCCGCCGACGGCCAGGCGTAGGCCAGGTCGGCGCCGATCGACTTCGAGTTCATCACCACGTAGGCCCCGCCGTAGGCCTTGCGGGTGATGATCTGGATGCGCGGCACGGTTGCCTCGCAGTAGGCGTAGAGCAGCTTGGCGCCATGACGGATGATGCCGCCGTACTCCTGGTCGACACCTGGCAGGAAGCCGGGCACGTCGACGAAGGTGAGCAGTGCGATGTTGAACGCGTCGCAGGTGCGCACGAAGCGGGCCGCCTTCTCGCTCGACTCGATGTCGAGCACGCCGGCGAGCATCATCGGCTGGTTGCCGACGATGCCGACGGGGTGTCCGTCGACCCGGCTGAAGCCGCACACGATGCTCCTCGCCCAGTGGGGGAAGTACTCGAAGAACTCCCCGTCGTCGACCACTTCGCGGATGACCCGCTTCATGTCGTAGGGCTGGTTCGGCGAAGGCGGAAGGATGGTCTGCAGCTCGGGGCAGAGGCGGTCGGGGTCGTCGCCGGTGTCGATCGCCGGCGGGTCTTCGAGGTTGTTCGACGGCAGGAAGCTGAGCAGGAAGCGCACGTCGTCGAGGCACGCCTTCTCGTCGGCGCTCACGAACGTGGCGACACCGCTCTTGGAGGCGTGGCTCATCGCTCCCCCGAGCTCTTCGAGCGTCACCTCCTCACCGGTGACGGTCTTCACCACGTCGGGTCCGGTGATGAACATGTGGCTGCTCTCGCGCACCATGAAGATGAAGTCGGTCATCGCCGGGCTGTACACAGCGCCTCCGGCGCAGGGCCCGAGGATGACCGAGATCTGCGGCACCACGCCGCTCCAAGCTGACGACGCCCTCTTGGATGCGGGCGCCGGCGCCGTCGTTGAGGCCCACGACCGGGGCGCCGACCTTCAATGCCAGATCCATCATCTTGTGGATCTTCTCGGCGAACACCTCGCCGAGCGCCCCGCCGAACACGGTGAAGTCCTGGCTGAACACGAACACCTTGCGGCCGTCTACGTTGCCCCACCCGGTGATGACGCCATCGGTGTAGGGCCGCTCCTCGAGGTCGGCGGCGTGGGCCCGGTGGCGGGCGAGGAGGTCGAGCTCGTGGAAGCTGCCGGGATCGAGGAAGTAGTCGATCCGCTCGCGGGCGAGCATCTTGCCCTTTTCGTGCTGGCGCTCGACCGATCGTGGCGATCCGGCGTGAAAGGCCTGTTCCCTGCGGTTGCGCAGGTCTTCGAGCTTGGCATCCATCACGTTGGGTGTCTGATCGGTCACGGTGCTCCACGCTAGTTGGTCGGCGGGCGCGTACTCTCGGGCGGGTGAGCCTTCCCGTTGCGCCACCGATCTCGCCGATGCTCGCCAAGGCCGCCGACGTGATCCCTGGTGGCGAGGGCTGGCTCTACGAACCGAAGTGGGACGGGTTCCGCTGCATCGTGTTCCGTGACGGCGACGAGGTCGAGCTCACCAGCCGCAACGAGCGGCCGTTCACGCGGTACTTCCCCGAGCTGCTCGCCCCGCTGCTCGAGCAGCTGCCGGCGCGATGTGTGGTCGACGGCGAGATCGTGATCCCCCACGCAGAAGGCCGAGGGCTCGACTTCGACGCTTTGCTGCAGCGCATCCATCCTGCCGAGTCGCGTGTGCGCCGTCTCGCTGCCGAGACGCCGGCTTCGTTCGTGGCCTTCGATCTGCTCGCGCTCGGCGACGACTCGCTGATGGACGTGCCGCTGGCCGAGCGTCACCGACTTCTTGCCGAGGTGTTGCGCGCTGCGACGGGGCCGGTGTACATGTGCCCGAGCACCACCGATCACGCCACCGCGGCCCGTTGGTTCGTCGACTTCGAGGGCGCCGGCCTCGACGGTGTGGTCGCCAAGCGGCTTGCCGATCCGTACACGCCCGACAAGCGCACGCTGGTGAAGGTGAAGCACGTGCGCACCGCCGACTGCGCCGTAGCCGGGTACCGGATCCACAAGGACGGCAACGGGGTGGGTTCGCTCCTGCTCGGGCTGCACGACGAGGAGGGCACGTTGCACCACGTGGGCGTTGCCGCGAGCTTCACGGTCAAGCGCCGTAGCGAGCTGCTGGCCGAGCTGGCCCCATTGCTCGATGGCGCGCTCCACGATCACCCGTGGCGCGAGTGGGCTGAAGCGCAGGCGCACGAGGCGGCCCGCCTTCCCGGCGCGCAGAGCAGGTGGAACGCGGGCAAGGACCTGTCCTGGGTGCCGATCCGCGTCGAGCGGGTGGCCGAGGTCACGTTCGGGCAGCTGCAGGGCGGCCGGTTCCGCCACGGAGTGCAGTTCCTGCGGTGGCGGGCCGACCGCGAGCCGTCGAGTTGTCGCTACGAGCAACTCGACGTCGCCGCGGCCAGGCCGTTCCACGACGTCGTCGCGCCAAACTGAGGCGGCGCTCGGCCCAGCCGGCGCTCGGATCAGCCGGCGCTCGGATCAGCCGGCGAGGGTGAAGTTCTTGAGGATCGTCTGCGGGCCGGCCGCCGTGGTGGCGTCGAGCTGCAGCGTCCAAACGCCGGCGCCCTCCAGTGGGATGCCCTCGATCTCGTCGAGCACGGCGGCCCCGGTACCGGTCAGCGCGGTCGGTACGGTTAGCACCACGCTCGCTGCGGTGGTGCCTGCCGGAGCCGTGAAGGTGAGCATCATCTGGCTGAGACCGCTGGCCGGTGAGGCGACCTCCACGCGCAGCCCGTTGCGCCCGACTTCGCCGGTGAGCATGACGGTGACGTCGAGATCGGCCGCGGTGAGCCTCATCTCGGTGTCGTAGTCGGGCCCCGAGCCCTGGGCGGACAACCCGCTCGGCTGCATCGACAGCAGCCACGCCGTGAGGACGAGAACGAGGATGCCGCCGGCGGCTTCGAGCCCCGTCGCCCTGCGTAGGCGGGAGGCCAGCGGCGCCGTCATCGAATCGACCTTGCGTAGGCGGTCGCGTACGAACTGGCGGGTCGCCAGCCCGACGAAGACCATCGCCCCGACGGATAGGGCCTTCAGCAGCAGGACCCGCCCGTGGCTGGTCTCGAACAACGTGCCGCCGTCGAGTCGCCATGTCTGCACCGCGCCGGTGAGCACCGTGAGCAGCAAGGCCGGGGTGGAGATGCGACTGAAGCCGCGTACCGCGTGCACCAAGTCGTCCTCGCCCGGCCCGGCCAGCACTACCCGGCTGAGCAGCACCAGACCGCCCAACCAAACCGCCATTGCGACGGCATGGGCGACTCCGGCGACCACGCCGACGACGGCGAGGTCACCCCCCGTCCGGCTCAACCCGAACGTCGCCACTGCCAGAACGGGAAGCGCGAGCGCCGGCAGCTGGGTGCCGGGATCGAGGCAGCGTTCGGGGCGCATCACCACCCAGAAGCACGCCGCGGCGAGGCCGAGCCTGGCGAGCGCGGCCAGGCCCGGGGCCGTGTCGGTCAGGTCGACCCACGTCGCTGGGCTGATCGACGCCCCGATCGATTCGCCGGCTACCTGGGCGCGCAGCACGACGAC
>VFMC01000059.1:28052-29587 GCA_006515795.1 Acidimicrobiaceae bacterium
CGAGCCGACGATCGACAGTGCCCACGCCGACCGCAAGAACCGGACGGTCAAGATGTACTCCACGCCCTCCGGCCAGGCGGTGACGATCAAGACGAGCGAACCGAGCAGCACCGCCATGCCGAACATCGCCAACACCCGCGCCAGGCCGAGCGGACCGCCGACCTTCGGTGCGGTGGAGGCATCGTCGGTGCCCGTCGGCGTCGCCGGAAGCGTGGTCGGGACGGCCGTCGAGGCGGTGGCGGCCGTCGAAACGGCGGTTGGCGGGACGGTGGCGACGACGGCGGGGGCATCGGCGGTGATGGTGAACGTGACCGGGAACTGCCCGTTCGGCGTGCTGTCGAGAGCGCTGACCGTGAGCACGACGGTGCATGTGCCCTTCGGCATCGGATTGGGGATCGGAACCGACGCGCTGACTCCGTCGGCGCCCGCCGCCGCGTTCCCGATCGCGAACGGCTCGCCGTTGCATGTGGCGACGGCGGTGAGCGACGGACCCAGCGGATCGGCGAACACGAAGTCGACAGTGGCGGGAGAAGCGGGAAGTGAAGCGTTCGAGGCTGGGGTCGAGCTGACGAGCTCGTTGGCGGCCATGGCCGCGGGCGCGTACAGCGTGCCGAGGCCGAACACCACGGTCAGCGTGGTCAGCGCGGCCAGAACTCCAGGGAGGCGAGGCGGCGGGCGAGTGATGATCGGCGAGGTGGGACCCATGGTGGTGGGTCAAAGCTAGCCAACCAGCCCGCATCGCGGCTGGCACGTGGCCTGCCGCGATGCGAACGGGGCGATCAGCTCAGACGTTGGCTTCGAGGAACGCGTCGGCCACGAGGTCGCCGGTGATGTTGGGGAGCCGCGTGTAGACCGAGATGCCGATCGCGTTCGAGGTGGCCGTGAAGATCTCCCAGAACGGCGAGTCGACCGCTGCCGGACAGACGATTCCGACGATGCCACCGTCGGACTCGCGCAGCTCGCCGTCGGTTCCGCAATCGAGCGCGATCCAGGCGGGAGGCATGCCTCTCTCTTCGCTGACGGCGACGCCGAGCCAGATGTCGGCGACCTCGGTGCCGGCGTCGTCGACGAGCGTTGCCACACCGAAGCGGTCCATCTCGGTGTTCAGCTCGGAGTTGGCGACCGCGTCGAGGGTGTTCTGGTCGGGGGTCTTGGAGATCAGCGTGAACCCTGACGGGGCGAAGTACTCGGTCGCCACGTCCATCACCGAGAACTGCGCGGTGCCCACCGGATCGGTGCCCACCGGCGCAGCCGTCGCCGGCGGCAACGTGGGTGGCAAGGTGAGCGGGGTGGATGGCAGCGTCGTAACCGGCGCGGTTTCGAGCGGAACGGTCTCGCCCGTGGTGGTCTCGCTCGACTCCTCATCGGCGCCGCACTCGGCGATCCCGAGATCGTCGGCGATCGCGGTCTGGTCGTCGCTGATCCCCTTCAGCTTGGTGAACAGCTTCTCGACCGCCTTCTCGTCGTCGTCCTTGCCGGCCTTCTCGAGATCGTCGAGCAGGTCGAGCGTTTCGTCGATCAGGTCGCGGAAGTCC
>VFMC01000452.1 GCA_006515795.1 Acidimicrobiaceae bacterium
CCAGGTAACAGAACCAATAGTCGGTTTGCGGCTGCCGAGCGCGCAGTCGTTGCAGGCCGAGGTTGCGACGGTGGTGCGCGAGGCGGCGGCAAACCGGGCTTGAGCGGAGCCGCGGGGGGAGCCCTTATGGGGAAACAATGCGCCGCGGCAGTCGAGCAGGAGGGGGTTCGGTCGTCCGGTCGAGGAGTGCAGCTCGACGCACCCACGCGCCTGAGGAAGCAAGACGTGTCACGAATCGGCTGCCGAGACCGTTGACGGGGTCAATCATCTTCTCGCGGCGGTCGACTGGGCGAACGACGGCGACACGAAGCAATTTGTCGTTTGCTTCGTCGACGATTCGGTCGGTCTGAGATCGCACGAGATCGATCACGGCGGGGGTCGTCCGGCGTGAGGGAAGAGCACGCAGCGGTGGAGGGTCGACTGTTCGCAGCGGGGGCAGCGGGTGAGGTCGATGCCGGTCAGGCGCTGGAAGAGCGTCGTCCAACTCGATCGGGATTCGGGATCTTCGATCGGCGGTCGATCGGCAAGAAGCCGTTGCGCGATGGGCAGTGCCGTCGACACCTGACGTGAGGCGAACAGCCCGCTGTGGCGGATCTTGACGAAGCCGCCTGGAAGGACGTGCAGGAGGAGTCGGCGGAGGAATTCCTCGGGTGACAAGGTCAGGGTGCGGCCGTCCTTGGTGCGAAACGTCACGGTGTCGTCCGTGATGGAGACGAGGCGCTGGTTGGAGAGACCGACACGATGGGTGTAGCGGCCGAGGTACTGGAAAAGTCGGTTCGCACCCCCGAAGGGTCGCTTCACGTAGACGTGCCAGGGGGTTGCGTGGAGGGCACCGATCGCGCGCCGTGTCGCTGTGGGATCGGGAGACGACAGCTCGCCGAGGGCGAGGCTCTGCTGAAGCCCAGCGAGCACCTTGCCCCGAAAGAGCGCCCCGAGGACTTTCACGGGAAAGAGATATCGTTGGCGGGCGGGACGCCATCGGCGACGATCGGCCGTGAGACCGCCGGCGGTGACGATGCAGTGGACGTGGGGATGGAACTCGAGCGCTCGTGTCCAGGTGTGGAGCACGGCCGTGATGCCGAGTTCGGCCCCGAGGCGCTTCGGATCGCGGCCGAGGGTGAGGAGGGTCTGGGCGGCCGCGCGCATGAGCAGTGCGAACACCCGGCGGCGATTGGCGAGGGCGATGGGTCGCAGGGCCGCCGGGAGCGTGAAGACGACGTGGAAGTAGTCGACGTTGACGACGCGTTTCATCCGCTGATCGATCCAGCGGGCCTGGGCGAGGTTTTGGCATTTCGGGCAGTGCCGGTTGCGGCACGAGTGGTAGGCGGGTCGCGCGAAGCCGCAGCCTGAGCAGACGTCGACGTGGCCGCCCAGGGCGGGCGTTCGACAGACGGCCATCGAGCGCAAGGCTCGCCGTTGCTCGCGAGAAAGCGCCTGCTGCCGGCGCACCGTCGCTCCGTGGGCTCGAACGATCGTGGCGATGTCGAGCCCACTCGGATTCGACCGGGCGGGACAGCAGCCGGCGCGCATGGTGCGCACGGTGTCTCTCACTCTCTACGGGGCGGAGGGCGGTGTCAGCGACAACGCATCGAGCGGGCTCGCGACCGTGCCGATGTGCTTTTCGGACACCATCAGGTAGCGGGCCGTCGTGCGGATCGATTTGTGGCCGAGCAGCACCTGGATCGTGCGGATGTCCGCCCCCG
>VFMC01000453.1 GCA_006515795.1 Acidimicrobiaceae bacterium
GGTCGTGGTGAGGGTGGTGCTGGTGGGTGCGGTGAGCTGGATCATGGCGGTGGTTCCTTCCGGGTGAGTGTCGTTGTTGACAGCCGATGGATGCGCGCGAGATCCCCGGAGTTCCGCGTCCCCGAAAATGGCCGAGGTTCCGTGCCCTACCTGCCCCGATTGATCGACGAAACGCTGCGCGACCTGCTCGCCGAAGTACCCGCTGTCATGCTCGCCGGCCCGCATGCCTGTGGCAAGACCACCTCCGCCCAGAATCTCGCCGCGTCGACCGTGCAACTCGACCGACCCGACCAGGCCGCTGCCGCCCGTGCCGACGTCGATCTCGCACTCGCCGTCCCGCGGGCGGAGGAGCCGGTGCTCATCGACGAGTGGCAGTTCGTGCCCGAGATCCGGTCGCATCGTGAAGCTCAGCATGTGGGGCCTCACTGAGCGGGAACTCGCCGGCGCAACCTCGTCGCCATCGCTGATCGACGTCTTGTTCGCCGGCGAGATCGCTGGCATTGCCAGCCCTGCGCATGCGCCAGACCTGCGCGGATACGTTGAACGCTCGCTTCGCGGGATGTTCCCATCCGTAGCGCTAGGGGCAAGCGCCGGTGTCCGCCAACGGCTGCTCGCCGCGTACGTCGATCAGATCACCCTGAGGGACGTCGTCGGCCTTGGGGACTCTCGAGACCCCAGGTTGTTGCGCCGGTACCTGTCGGCGATCGCAGCCAACACGGCTGGGATACCGGAACACAAGGCGCTGTACGACGCAGCCGGGATCGACCGGCGAACGGCGCCCGTCTATGACTCGTTGATCGAGGGCCTGTTCCTCACCGAGCAGCTTCCGGCGTGGTCCAGCAACAGGCTCGCCCGGTTGGTGCGCACCTCGAAGCGGTTTCTCGTCGATCCCGCCTTCGCCGGCCCGTTGGTGGGGGTCGACGTCCGTTCGGTGCTCCGCAGTGGCGATCTTCAGGGCAGGATCATCGACACGTTCGTCGTCGCCCAGTTGAGGCCGGAGCTGGAGGTGTGCGAACCAGGCGTGACGATGCACCACCTCCGCCAAGAGGGAGGTGACCACGAGATCGACCTGCTCCTCGAGGCACCGGATGGCCGCGTGGTGGCGATCGAGGTGAAATCTGATTCGGCACCGGATCGAGCGGACGCCAAACACCTGATCTGGATCCGCGACAAGCTCCGGGACCAGTTCGTTTGCGGTGTCTTGTTCCACACCGGCCGTCGTCCGTTCAAGTTGGATGAACGCGTTCACGCGTTGCCGATCGCATCGATCTGGGACAACCCGGGCCCGCCGACCCCCTACGCGGTGTAGCGGGCGACGAGGGGATATCAGGGGAGGGGGATGGCCGCGAGGAGCGCGGGGGAGAGGCGCAGGCTGGTGGCAGACAAGCCGCTGCCGGCAGCGTGGTGGCGCACCCATTCGGAGGCGGCCGGCGACGCCAGCACGGCGAACACCCCGTCGAGATCCTTGGCGCCGTCTCCGTCGTGGTCGTCGTTGCCGGCGTGGGCGCGGGGGATGCAGGTGATGGTGGGCACGCTCGGCAACCACTCGCCGGTGCGGTCGATCACGGCTTCGATCACCCGGGTCTGGTTGGCGACGAGGATCTTCGGCGCCAGGCGTTGCGCCGCCCACCGTTGCAGCTTCGGCTCGAGCCGGTCGAGCGCCACCCGTGGCGCGGCGAACCTCTGCTTGGCGAAC
>VFMC01000454.1 GCA_006515795.1 Acidimicrobiaceae bacterium
ATCGTCGGCGGCGACCCGCCCACGGTGCGCCGCCTCGGCTTCACCCCGGCGTCCACCATGGACGATGCGTTCGAGATCGCCAGCGACGTCGTGGGAAAGGCGCCGACGATCAGCCACCTGCATGCACCGGCGCTCCTTCTGGCCGACGTGACATGAGCGAGCGACGCTCGCCGTCGAGCGCCACCCTGCGTCGCGCCGCGAAGCTGATCGACTCCGTCGGCGCGCCGATCCAGATGGCACTGCGACCCACCCGTTCGGTTGGCTTTCCCTACCGTGCGCCGAGCAAACCGAAAGGCGTGGCGGTGCCGCCGAAGCCATCGAAGCTCGGCGCCGACTACGACACCGACTGGGCGCGCCGTGCTCCTTCGAACGCGGTTCGCTCCGTGATCACCAAAGGGCCGTTGCGGCTCGCGGTGAAGGCGCTCGCCCAGCCGCGGATCCTGGGTGTGGACCGGCTCGACGATCTCGGCCGGCTCGACGAGCCACCCGCGTTGATCTTCGCCCCTAACCACCACAGTCACCTCGACACTCCGCTGATGGTCACCGCCGTGCCCGAGCCGTGGCAGTCGAAGCTCACCGTGGCGGCCGCTGCCGACTTCTTCTTCGACACCCGGATGAAGGGCGCCGCGGCGGCGCTGACGCTCAACGCGCTTCCGATCGATCGTGAGGTGACGGGCCGCAAGTCGAGCGACCTGATCCGCTCATTGATCGAAGACGGCTGGAGCCTGGTGATCTATCCGGAGGGCGGCCGCTCCCCCGATGGCTGGGGTCAGGAGTTCAAGGGCGGGGCCGCATACCTGTCGTTGCGCACCGGGGCGCCCGTGGTACCCGTGTTCATCGACGGCACGGGCGCGATCTTCGGCAAGGGCATGAAGCGCCCGAAGCCGGGCAAGAGCAAGGTGGTGTTCGGCGCGCCGTTGCGGCCGGTGGAAGGGGAATCGACGCGCCGGTTCAACGCCCGCATCGAAGCAGCGGTCACCGCGTTGGGCGATGAAGCGCTCACCGACTACTGGACGTCGCGCCAGCGCGCCGCTCGCGGCACCAACCCCAAGTTGACCGGGCCGGAGTACAACGGCTGGCGACGGCAGTGGTCGTTGAGCGAACGACGCAAGCTCGGCGCGGCCGGAATGCGCCGCCGCCAGAAGCGTCGCTGGCCCGACCTCGGCTGATCGCACCGTCGGGCAGATGACCGCCGCGCAACCTCAGAGCAGCTCGGCGAGGGCCGTCTCCAGCCTGGCGATGCGCGCCTCCATCTGTTCGATCCGGTCGGCCATGCTCCCGACCACGGCAGATGGCACGGCGAGCGCCGGCCGGGTGACGACGGTCGACTCCCGTTCCTCGGCCAGCAGCTGCTGCCAGCGAGGCTCCTTCTGCCCCGGAAGACGATCCAGCAGGCGAACGAGCTCGCGCTCGGCCAACGTGCGCAAGATCCTCTCCACCTCGTCGAGCGACTCGAAGGGATGCAGTCGTTCGGTGCGGCTGCGCAGCTCGGCGACCGTTTGAGGACCGCGCAACAACAGCAGGGCGATCACCGCGGCCGAGTCGGGTTCGAGCGTCAGCTTCTCGTCGGCCACGTGCCGGAACCGGGTGACGCTGCGCCCGTGCGACGGGTGCACCAGTCGCACCCACCCCGAACCTTTCAACACCGAGATCGCCGATTCGATCTCGTGATCATCGAGATGCATGATCGGGTCGCACCCCAAGATCCGGGCCTCGATCTGCGAGAGCAATCAGCAGTCCTTCGGAATGACGATCGTGACGCCGACGATGAAGGCCTTGTAGCCCTTCGTGTTCACGTTCGCGGCGTCGAGGGCCGCGAGTGAAACGTCGAAGTTCGCCGCCACCCTGCCCGGAAGGTCGCCATCGACGATCACGTACGACCCGTTGCAGCCCGTCTCGGCACTGGCGATGGTGGTGGTGGTCGTCGCGACCGGCGCCGCGGTCGGTGCCGTCGTGGCCTGCGTGCCGGCCAAGGTGGTCTGCGTGGAAGGCGCCGGCTCGCCGGGCACGGTGGCCCCGGCCGGGATGCGGATGGTGGCCCCGACGCCTGGCCATTCGGGCACGTTCTGGTTCTCGTCGAGCGTCCACCCGTTCAACGTCATGAGGTCTTCGAACTTCACCTTCCACCTCAACGCGACGGTCGAGGCGTAATCGCCCTCGACGATGATGTAGGTGCCCTCGAACTGCAGGACCGAGCCGGGGGCGTCGGGCGCAGTGGTGACCGGCGGGATGGTTGGCGCCGCCGGCGGGATGGTGACGTAGTTGGTGGCACCGATCTTCACCGTTGTGGCGCCCGTGGTCGCGGCCTCACCTCCGCACGCCACGAGTCCGAGCCCGGTGAGCGACGCCGCCGCCACCAATCCAATTCCGATCGCCATCGACTTCATCGCCCGACAGCGTAGGGGGCGGCGTCACTGAAGTGGTCGCGCTCCGGGCACGATCGGTGACGGCAGCGAGGTGTCCCCCATCAACCAGGAATCCAAGCCGGCCGCGCAAGCGCGGCCTTCGGCGATCGCCCACACGATGAGGCTCTGACCACGGCCCATGTCGCCGGCAACGAACACCCCCGGCACGCTGCTCATGAAGTCGTCGCGGCGACGTACGTTGCCCCGCTCGTCGAGAGCCACACCGAGCTGTTCGAGCCATGAGCTCTTCTCCGGCCCGAGGAAGCCGAGCGCGAGGAACGCTCGCTCCCCTCCACCTTCTGGAAGCGGCCGTCGATCATCTCCACCTCGTGCAACAGCAGCGCCTTCACCCGGCCCGTTCCATCGTCGACGAACCTCTCCGTGTTCACGCTGAACACCCGCTCCCCGCCCTCCTCATGAGCCGACGAGGTGCGCAGGACGAGGCTCCACTGCGGCCACGGGTTCGTCTCGGCGCGCGTGTCAGGTGGACGCGGCAGGATCTCGAGCTGGGTGACGCCGGCCGCTCCTTGCCGATGCGCCGTGCCGAGGCAGTCGGCCCCCGTATCGCCGCCACCGATGATCACAACGTGCTTGCCGGCGACATCGATCGGCGAGGACGCCAGGTCTCCCTGCTGCACCCTGTTGGCCAGGGGCAGGTACTCCATGGCTTGATGGATGCCGGCGAGCTCACGGCCCGGCACCGGCAGCTCGCGGGCTGCGGTGGCACCGGCGGCGAGCACGATCGCGTCGTACGACGCGAGCAGCACCTCGATGTCGACGTTCTCGCCGACGGTCGCGTTGGTGCGGAACTCGGTGCCCTCGGCTTCCATCTGGGCCAGCCGCCGCTCGAGGTGGCGCTTCTCCATCTTGAACTCGGGGATGCCGTATCGAAGCAGACCTCCGATGCGATCGGCGCGCTCCAGCACGATCACCTCGTGGCCGGCACGAGTGAGCTGCTGGGCGGCGGCCAGCCCGGCCGGACCCGACCCGATCACCACCACGCGCTTGCCGGTACGCACGCTCGGGGCCTGCGGCACGACCCAACCCTGTTCCCACGCCCGGTCGATGATCTCGACCTCGACCTGCTTGATCGTCACGGCGTCGCTGTTGATGCCGAGCACACAGGCCGATTCGCAGCGTGCAGTCGATCGATCGCATCACGCCAGTGCTCGCGGTAGACGAAGTCGTTCCAATCCGGGATCAGGTTGCCCAACGGACATCCGTTGTTGCAGAACGGGATGCCACAGTCCATGCATCGCCCCGCCTGCGTGCGCAGGTGATCTTCGGGGAAATCGTCGTAGACCTCCTTCCAATCCTTCAGCCGCACCGGCACCGCGCGCCGAGTCGGCGTCTCGCGATCCCACTTCAAGAACCCGGTTGCCTCACCCACGGCTCGCCTCCATCACCCGGTCGAGCGTCGCGGCCTCGTCGAGGCCCTCCGCTTCGGCCCGCTTCATCACGCCCAGCACCCGCGCGTAGTCGCGGGGCATGACCCGCTTGAACCGACCGACCTGGTCGGGCCAGTCGGCGAGGACCCGCTCGGCCACAGCCGACCCCGTCAGCCGGACGTGATCGGCGAGCAGGCCGGCGAGGAGCTCTGCGTCCTCGGCGTCGAGCTGCTCGAGCTCGACCATCTCGCGGTTCAGCTTGGCGGCGAAG
>VFMC01000060.1 GCA_006515795.1 Acidimicrobiaceae bacterium
GCCGGGGCTCGACGACGGCGATCCGCTGTGCTCTGCGTGGTCGCGCTACGCGGCCAGCACCCAGGTGGTGACCGTCGCCGCCAACTTCGGCGGTCTCACCGAGCTCGAGCTCGCCCGAATCGAACTGATCGCCGCGCCGGCGTTGCTCCGCGCCGTCGCCGATCTCGCGGCATCGTTCCCGAGCGCTCTCGGTGCCGAACGCGGCGTGGTGTTCGACGATCTCGTCGGTCCGTTCGAGCGCCGCGCCGACAAGGCCGTGGCGCGGCTCACCGCCGTGGGGATCGACGAAGCCGGCATCGAAGCGCTGGTCGACCGGTGGCTGGCGGCTCTCCGCGACCGTGATCCGGAACAGCCGGTACCTGTGCTGGATCTCGCCGACAGGCAGCTCGCCATGTCGGTCGAGCGGGCTGCGACCGGCTACGTCGGCGACGTGACCACATGGACTCGCGACCCGAGCCTCGATGTCGGCTCGGTGGAGGTGCCGCTCACCGTCGCCCTGCTGGCCGACCGCTGCCCCGACCTGTCGACCGTAGGTGTGGGCGACGCCATCTGACCCCGTCTCATCCGCAACTTTGTCGGTCTCGACAGGCCCAGCCCGTCGAGACCGACAAAGTTGGGGTGGGGGCCTCCGATCAGGGGTGGAGGTCGCCGAGGGGGTCGAGCTCGACGGCCCGGCCGACCCACTCGCCGTGGCACATCGCGGCGGTGACGGCCTCATCGGACGATGCGCCCCAGGCGCGACGACCGTCGGCCAGGATGCAGGTCGCGATCGCCCGCTCCGGTTCGCCCTCGCGTGAGTGCATCACGGTGTAGGCCTCGATGGTCGTCGGGCCGGCAGCGTCGACGGGAGCGGCGAGCTCGCGCCGTGGCAATGCGTCGATCTCGTCCTGTGGGTTGGCATGGCCGAAGCCGACGCGGGGCGGTGTCGTGGAGTACACCCCGAAGGCGTGCTTGGTGGTGTACCCGCCGTTGGCCCACACCAGCCCACGCTGGCCGGGACGTTCCCGCAGATCGTTCATCATCGTGGCGATGGCGTGCATGACGTAGTTGTTCCACGGGCCGCCGGCGAATGACAGCCCTCCAGTGCGGGTGAGCCGGCGATCGATGTCGATGCCGAGGCTCTTGGCGCCGAGCTGCACCGCAGCAGGGAAGCACGAGTAGAGATCGACGAGCTCGATGTCGTCGATGCCGACGCCGGCCAGCTCGAGCGTCCGGCGCCCGCCGAGCTCGATCGCCGGCGTCTCGTGGAACGACCAGCGGTGGCTCACGAACTGGTGCTCGTGGCAGTCGGCGCCGGCGTGCGGGAACACCCAACGATCCTCGGGCACCCCCAGGCTCCGGGCCCGGTCCACCGAGCACATGATCAGCGCCGCCGCCATGTCGACGTCGTTGTTCGAGTTCATGTACTTCGGGTAGGGGCATCCGACCATTCGGTTGTCGGGTCCGATGGTGCGGATCTCCGCCGCGGTTCTCGCCGTGCGGGTCCAGGCATTGGGGTTGGCCGCGGCCACGTCGCTGAACCTGGCCCACAGCTCGCTGATCATCACCTGGTGCTCGGCCACGCCGCGGCCCGCGGCGGCACGGATCGCCGTCTCGAACATCGGGTAGACCTGCACCGGCATCATGATCTGGCGGGCGAGCTCGCCGGGGTGGTTCATCACCAGCTCGTCTCCGAGCAGGCGCGGCTCGGAGCCATCCGGCGCCTTGGGCCAGTCGAGCTCCACACCGGCCCTGCGGGCCCGCATCCGCGTGCGCCACGCCTCGCCGCCGGCGAGTACGGCGATGTCGACCGCACCCCGCAAGATCTCACCCGAGGTGATGTTCACGAGGGTCTGCGGGCTGTTGCCGCCGTTCGCCGTGAGGCCGTACTCGCTCACCTCAACGCCGAGTTGATCGGCGACGACCTGTGCCGGGTTGCCGTAACGCCAGCTCAACAGGCCCACCACGCGAAGCACGTCGACCGCGGCGAGACCCGTTACCGCGGCATCGCTCATCGCCAGCCGGATCGCCTCGACCATCAGCGTCGCCGGGTCGAGCGCGTCGTCGAGCCCGGTGGAGCGATGCAGGTACTGACCGGAACCGATGAGGACGGGAGTGCGTGGGTCGAGGGTCACCAGCCGAGGCTACGGAACGACTCCTCGACGCTCGCAACCCGGACGTACACTCAGCGCCCGTGTCACGCATCGCGATCGGGTCAGACCACGCCGGCTACGAGTTGAAGCAGCATCTGATCGCCATGCTCATCGCCGGCGGCCACGAGGTGCTCGACCACGGCACCGATGGCACCGACAGCGTCGACTACGTGATCCACTGCGCCGCGGTCGGGCGAGCAGTGCGTGATGGGGAGGCCGACCTCGGCATCGTGCTCGGCGGCAGCGGCCAGGGCGAGCAGTTGGCCGCCAACAAGGTGCGCGGCGTGCGCGCCGCTCTCTGCAACGAGCTCTACACCGCGCGCATGGCCCGCGCCCACAACGATGCCAACGTGCTCAGCATCGGCGCCCGTGTCGTCGGCATCGGGCTCGCCGAGGAGATTCTCGATACGTTCCTCACCACCCCCTTCGAAGGTGGTCGTCACCTCCGCCGTGTGCAGCAGCTCATGGCTCTCGAGCAGGAGTTCTGATCCATGCCATTCCCCTCCGACACCACGCCCGACACCGAGGTCTTCGACCTCATCGATCGCGAGGTCGAACGGCAGTGCACGGGCCTGCAGCTGATCGCCAGCGAGAACTTCACCTCGCCTGCAGTCATGAAGGCGGTGGGCAGCGCGCTCACCAACAAGTACGCCGAGGGCTACCCGGGAAAGCGCTACTACGGCGGCAACGCGATCGTCGACGAGATCGAGGCGCTGGCGATCGCGCGGGTGAAGTCGCTGTTCGGCGCCGAGCATGCCAACGTGCAACCCCACAGCGGCGCCAACGCCAACATGTGTGCGTACCAGGCGGTGCTCGACCCAGGCGACACCGTGCTCGGGCTGAGCCTCGACCACGGCGGCCACCTCACTCACGGGTCGCCCGTGAATGTGAGCGGCAAGCTGTACCACTTCGTGGCCTACAAGGTGACGCCCGGCGACGAGCGGATCGACATGGAGCAGGTGCGTGACCTCGCCATCGAGCATCGACCGAAGCTGATCGTGGCCGGTACCACCAGCTATCCGCGACGCCTCGACCCAGAACCGTTCAAGGCGATCGCCGACGAGGTCGGCGCGATGCTGATGTTCGACGCCGCCCACATCGCCGGCCTCATCGCCGGTGGCGTCGCCCCGAATCCGGTGCCGTACGCCGACATCGTCACCTTCACCACGCACAAGACTCTGCGCGGCCCGCGGGGCGGGTGCATCCTCGCCAAGGCCGAGCACGCCGCAGCGATCGACAAGGCCGTGTTCCCCGGCTGGCAAGGCGGCCCACTGGAGCACGTCATCGCAGGCAAGGCCGTGGCCTTCTTCGAGGCCAGTCAGCCGAGCTTCCGCGCCTACGCCGGCCAGGTCGTCGCCAACGCCAGCGCGCTGGCCGAGGCCTTGGTGCTGCACGGCTTCCGGCTCGTGAGCGGCGGCACCGACAACCACCTGATGGTGGTCGATCTGCGACCCTTCGATGCCGACCTCACCGGGAAGCAAGCACAGGCGGTGCTCGACGTGGCCGGCATCACGCTGAACAAGAACACGATCCCCGACGACCCGCGCAGCCCGTTCGTCACCAGTGGCGTGCGCATCGGCACGCCGTCGGTCACGACGCAGGGGATGGGCGCGGCCGAGATGGGCGAGATCGCCGGGCTCATCGCCCGGGCACTGCGCCAACGCGCCGACGATGGCGAGCTCGCCAGGGTTAGGGCCGACGTGAACGTGCTCTGCTCGCGGTTCCCCGCCTACTCCTGACGACCTACCATCCCACCGTGCCCACAACCGGCGACTACCTCGTCATCGGCGCCGCCGCGGCCATCATCACCTTTGCTGTCACGCCGATCGCCATCGCGATGGCGCGCCGGCTGGGATGGGTCTACGAGCCGAACGAACGCACGGTGCACACCCGACCGATCCCCGATGTCGGTGGCGTGGCGATGTTCGCCGGGTTCGTCATCGCCTTGGCGGCTTCGCGGCTCTGGGACGACTTCGACCAGCTGTTCGCCCGCAACGACGAACCGCGGGGTGTGCTCATCGCCGCAGTGATCATGTTCGCGGTGGGCCTGCTCGACGACGTACGCGAGATCTCCGCCCCGGCAAAGGTGGTCGGCACGGTGCTCGCCGGCTCGGCGCTGGTGTGGTTCGGCGTGACGATGCGCTACTTCCGGTTGCCGTTCCTCGAGGTCACGTTCTTGAGCGACGATTGGGTGCCGATCATCACGGTGCTGTGGATCCTCGGTCTCAGCCAGGCGATCAACCTGATCGACGGTCTCGACGGTCTCGCCGCCGGCATCGTCGCCATCGGGTCGTTCTCGTTCTTCCTGTACAGCCAGCACCTGAGCGATCGTGGCCAGTTGCTGCAACCCAACATCGGCCCGTTGATCGCGATCATCACCGTCGGGATCTGCATCGGCTTCCTCCCGCACAACTTCAATCCGGCACGCATCTTCATGGGCGACAGCGGCGCGCTGCTGCTCGGCCTGCTGATGGCGGTCAGCACCAGCGTGGTCGGTGGTCGTGCCGATCCCGACGCGGGTGGCACCCCGGGGCAGGCCTACTTCTTCCTGGCGCCGCTGTTCATCCCGTTGTTCATCCTCGGCGTGCCGATCCTCGACACCGTGTTCGCGATCTTGCGGCGGGCCCGTCGCGGCCAGGGTCTGGCCACGGCCGACAAGGGTCATCTGCATCACCGTCTGATGGAGATGGGTCATGGGCAGCGCCGCAGCGTGGTGATCCTGTGGGGATGGACTGCGCTGTTGAGCGCGTTCGTGCTCTACCCGGTGATCACCGAGAGTGGCGTGTCGTACATCCCGATCGGGGCGGCGATGCTCGGCCTCGCGCTGTACACCGTGTTGCACCCGCAGATCCGTCGACAGCGCACGACCGACTGATGTACGGTCGTCGCCGGGCTACGGCTCCGCGTGCCACGTCCTTCGACTTGCGGTGCAACGCCT
The DNA here is from genome assembly GCA_006515795.1 of Acidimicrobiaceae bacterium. Classification (GTDB taxonomy): domain Bacteria; phylum Actinomycetota; class Acidimicrobiia; order Acidimicrobiales; family Ilumatobacteraceae; genus VFMC01. Next base: position 5,071 of record VFMC01000060.1, read on the forward strand.
CTTCCACTAGATTGTGTACGCGTTCACAAGCTCCCACCGTGCCCAGGTGAGCTGCGCGCCGAGGTCAGACACCTGTGAAGTTCACTCCCAGCAAGCCAATCAAGACCGACGACAACGTCGGCCGAGGCATGGACCTGGCGTTGGTGACCCTGGTTTTCCTCGGGCTCGGATACGGCCTCGACCGCTGGCTCGCCACCGAACCGCTGTTCATGATCGGCCTCGTCACCTTGTCGCTCGTCGGTCAGTTCGCCCGGATGTGGTACGACTACGACGCCAGGATGACCCGGCACGAGCAGGAGCGCATCAGCGTGGCGCACCCGAACCGAGAGAACGCCTTGTGAGCGAGAGCGCGGCACCGCTCGTCAACCGGATCGAAGGTCCCGCACCGGAAGTGTCGGTCTCCAACGACATGGTGCGCCGCGGGCTCTTCGTCGCCCCGGTGCTGATCGCCGTGTGCGGGGTCATCTGGGGCCTCGACGGTGCGCTGTCGAGCGCCTACGCGATCGCCCTGGTCCTCGTGAACTTCGCCCTGGCCGCTGGACTCATGGCCACCACCGCCCGCATCAGCCTGGCGCTGATGATGGGCGCGGTCCTCGTCGGCTACGTCATCCGCCTCGCGCTGATCTTCCTCGCCGTCTACGTCGTGAAAGACGCCGGGTGGATTTCACTTCCGGCACTCGGAGCGACCATTATCGTCACGCACCTCGGCCTGCTGGTGTGGGAGATGAAGTACGTATCGATGTCGCTCACTTATCCTGGCCTCAAGCCGACCCGCCAAACCACCGCTACGAACTGAAGGCTGCGCACACATGCTCGGTTTGACATTTCCGCCGATCAACGAACTCATTCGTTGGCGAGACATCTTCACCAGTTTCAACAAGGTAGGCGTCATCGCCGTACTCGCCGCGTTGATCGGCATCGGCATCTTCCTGGTCGCCGGCACCAAGGATCCGTTGAAGGCGCCGAAGGGCGTGCGCAACCTCGCCGAGACCGGAGTCGAGTTCATCGAGGACCAGATCGTGATGCAGACGATGGGCAAGGACGGCCTGCCATGGACCCCGTTCCTGCTGTCGCTGTTCATCTTCATCTACCTCTGCAACCTGCCGGGGATCATCCCGCTGTTCCAGATGCCGGCGACGGCGCGGATGGCCATCCCGCTGTTCTTGGCGCTGGTGGTATGGGTCGTCTACAACGCGGTCGGCTTGAAGCACAACGGCATCAAGTACATCACCGGCATGGCCTGGCCGCACAGCGTGCCCGTCGGCATGCGCCCGCTGGTCGGCGTCATCGAACTGCTGTCGAACATCGTGCTGAGGCCGTTCTCGCTGGCCGTCCGACTCTTCGCCAACATGTTGGCCGGGCACATGCTGCTGATCACGTTCGCGTTCTTGAGCAACGCCATGTTCACTGCCCACACCAAGCAGTTCTTCTTGCGGCCGATGGGCATCTTGCCGTTGTTCATGCTGGTGTTCCTCACCGCCTTCGAAGTGCTGGTCGGCTTCTTGCAGGCATACATCTTCACGATCCTGACCGCGGTGTTCATCAACTCGGCGCAACACCCCGAGCACTGAGCATCCGATCTCAAGATCTCCCACCAAGATCTCCCACCCACAACCTCACTAGGAGAACCTCAACAAAATGGAAGCCCTGTCCTACTTGATCGCAGCGGTCCCTCTCGATGCCGCCGAACAGAAGACGGCCAACGCCGCGATCGGCGCCGGATTCGCCTACGGCCTCGCCGCCATCGGTCCCGGCATCGGCATCGGTTACGTCGTCGGCAAGGCGATCGAGGCGATGGCCCGCCAGCCAGAGGCCGCAGGCATGGTGCGTACCACCATGTTCCTGGGCATCGCCTTCACCGAAGCCTTGGCGCTCATCGGCTTCGTCGTCTTCATCCTCCTCGGCCTCTAGGGAGTCGCAATGTTCTCCGTCACCGTCCACACGACGGGTGCGGGCGAGTTCGTCGTACGTCCCCTTTCGGAACACGCGGCTGCTGCGGCCGCCACCGAAGACAAAGGACCCAGCCCGATCGCGCCAGAGCTCAAAGAGCTGGCCTGGGGTGGCGGCTCGTTCATCGTGCTCTTCGTACTGATGCGCATCGTGCTGTTCCCGCGCGTGAAGAAGGGCATGGTGGCGCGCTACGGCAAGATCCGTGGCGACCACGAGACTGCCGATTCAGTGCGCGCCGCCGCTCGCGGCGAGGTTGCCGACTACGACAGGGAGTTGGCCGTGGTGAGGGCCGAAGCGACGAAGCGGATCGACGCCGTTCGCCAGACCGTCGAGGCC
>VFMC01000061.1:0-22507 GCA_006515795.1 Acidimicrobiaceae bacterium
GGCGGCCGACAGCCCGAGCGGCGCGGCGGCTGCGCCGTAGCCGCCACCGCCGGGCAGGTCGAGACGCACGTGGTCGCCGGGCTGCAGGGTGATGCGGGCCTGGGTGCGCACCGGTTCGCCGTTCACGGTGAACGCCCCGGCGGCGCCGGGTCCACCGGCGAAGATGCCCTGCGGCGCCTCGCTGAGGCGTGACGTGACCGCGTTCAGCTGCCACGGATGCTCGGTGTCCACTGTGAACTCGATCGTCTGGCCGAGGCCACCCATCTGCGCGCCCGCGCCACCGCTGCCGGCCCGGAGCTCTTTGCGCAGGAACTGGATCGGAGCCGACGCCTCGACCACCTCGATCGGCACCGCGGACACACCCGTGGGGTACGAGCAAGCCGAGAGTCCCGGCTTCGTGGCCCGCGCCCCGACACCTCCGGCGTAGGTGAACATCGCCGTGATGAACGGCCGGCCGTCGTCGTCGTTGCCGCTCACCTGCATCGTCCAAACCGCTCCCGATCCCTCGGCCATCGCCTGTGCCGGCCGGATCTGGGCCAGCGCCTTCAGCAGTGCGTTGGGCAGGAACATGCCGACGACGTGACGGGCCGTGCACGGCTGCGGAGACACGGCGTTGACGATCGAACCCTCCGGGGCTTCCACCTTGATGGGTGCCAGGCTGCCGTGGTTGTTGGGCAGTTCTGGGTTCAGCACAGAGCGCACCGTGAAAGTGGTGTAGGCGTGGGTGTAGTTCTTCACCACGTTGATCCCGTACGGGCTGGCGCCCGACGAGCCGGCGTAGTCGACGGTGATCTCGCCGGCCTCGGAGTTCACGGTGACTGCGCAGACGATGTCGATCCGGCTGCCATCGGCGAGGTCGAGCACGGCGCTCGAGCGGTACGTGCCGGCGGGCAGCTCGCGGATGCTGGCGCGGGTGGCTGCCTCGGAGCGGTCGATGATGTCGTCGGCGAGGCCCTCGATGTCGTCGAGGTGGTGTCGGTCGCACAGCGAGCGCAGGCGCTGCGCGCCCACCTCACCACTAGCCATCTGGGCGTGCAGGTCGCCCGCCATGTGGTCGGGCTGGCGCACGTTCGACAGGATGAACTTCCACGCATCGGTGTTGCGCTGCCCGGCGACCATCAGCCGGCAGATGGGGATCCAGATGCCCTCCTCGAACACGTCGCGGGCGCCGGCGCCGATGCCGTAGCCGCCGACGTCGGTGTGGTGGATGGTGGAGCCGAAGAAGGCGATGACCCGGCCGTTGCGGAACGCCGGATAGAGCACGGTCACGTCGAGCAACTGCCCGGCCGTCTTGTACGGATCGTTGGTGATCAGCACGTCGCCTTCGACCAGCGAGTCGGTGGGGTATTCGTCGAGCATCGCCGACGCGGCGCGGGCGAGGGAGTTGATGTGCCCGGGGGTGCCGGTGACAGCCTGGGCCACCATCCGGCCGCGCCGGTCGAACACCGCGTTGGCCAGGTCGCCGGCCTCGCGCACGATCGGCGAGAAGGCGGCGCGCTGCAACGCGCGGGCTTGCTCGTTGACCGTGGCGATGAGGCTCTGCCACAGCACCTCGAGCTCGATCGGGTCGAAGCCGGTCGTCATCGTGCCACCCCGCCCCGATCGGTCGTGTCGAGGCGCTCGGCCACCAGCGATCCGTCGGCCGCCACGCCGGCGACCCACCCGGGCCGGATCACTGCGGTGGTCTCGCGCTCCTCCACGATCGCGGGGCCGACGATCCGTTGGCCGAGGCCCAAGTCGGGGCGTCGGTACACCGGAGTATCGGTGGCCGCGGCCCGGCGCGAGAAGCGGACGGGCCGCGTGCCGACTGCCGATGCGTGGCCGGACCCCACCGCGATCCGTGGTTCTACCGGAGCCGCCGGCGCGTACGCCGAAAGGCGCCAGGTGACGGCCTCGACGCCGACGTCGGGGATGGTGAGCCCGTAGACGCGCCGGTAGTCGGCCTCGAACAGCTCGACCACCTCGGCGTAGGTGACGGGCCATCGGTCACCCTCGCCGACCAGGATGGTGATCTCGTTCCCCTGGCCCAGGTAGCGAGCGTCGACGCTGTAGCGGAAGCGGATGTGCTCTGCGGCCACGCCGGCGGCCGCCAGCACGCGCCGGCCTTCGTGACGGAGGTCGGCGAGCAGCGCGTCGCGTTCGGCCATGTCGGGCCCGGGCTGGTCGAAGGTGGCCATCGGCCGCACCATGCTGCGGGCCAGGTCGATGCGCACCGGGGTGACGAGCGTGCCGAACGCCGAGAGCACGCTGGCGTTCACGGGGAACACCACGCGGGGTGATTCGAGCAGCTCGGCCACGCCGCAGGCGTGCACCGGGCCGGCACCGCCGAAGGCGAGCACCGTAACGCCGCGCAGGTCGGCGCCCTGCTCGACCGCATGCATGCGCGAGGCCGCGGCCATGTTCTGGTTCACCAGCTCGTGGATGCCGGCCGCTGTGTCGGTCACCGACAGCTCGAGCGGCGCGGCCACCGATTCCAGCGCGGCATCGCCGGCCTGGATGTCGAGTGCCATGTCGCCACCGAGGAAGAACGATGCGTCGAGGAGGCCGAGAGCGAGGTCGGCATCGGTGACGGTCGGCTTGGTGCCGCCACGGCCGTAGCACGCCGGCCCGGGATCCGCGCCGGCCGACTCCGGCCCCACCTTCAGCAGGCCGAGCTCGTCGATGCGGGCCTGGCTCCCACCACCGGCGCCGATCTCGACCAGGTCGACCGACGGTGCCGACACGGGGAACCCCGACCCCTTCTTGAAGCGGTAGATGCGCGCCACCTCGAAGGTGTTGGTGAGCTCGGGCTCGCCGTTCACGATCAGGCACGACTTGGCGGTGGTGCCGCCCATGTCGAAGCAGAGCAGCCGCTGCTCGCCGAGGCGCTTGGCGAACCAACTTCCGGCGAGTGCGCCGGCGGCCGGACCCGACTCGACCAGGCGGATCGGGGCGCGTGCGGCATCGTCGGCCGACACCACGCCGCCGTTCGACAGCATCATCAGCACCGAACCACCGAAGCCCTCGCTGGCCAGCCACTTCTGCAGCTCGTCGAGGTACGGTCCGATCACCGGCATGGTGGCGGCGTTGCAGGCCGTGGTGATCATCCGCGGGTACTCGCGGATCTGGGGGGAGATCTCCGACGAGACGCACACGGGCACACCGAGCTCGCTGCGCAGGTGTTCGGCAACCAGCCGTTCGTTCGCCGGGTTGGCGTAGGAGTTGATGAGGCACACGCCGATCGCCGCCACCGCCGCGGCCCGAAGCCGCTCGGTGATCTCTGCGAGGTCGTCGTCGCTGGGAGCCTGGCGCACAGCGCCTTTCGCGGTGGTGCGTTCGGCGAGCTCGAAGACACGCTCGCGCGGCACCGGCGGCGCGGGGAACTCGATCTGCAGGTCGTACATGTCGTAGCGGTGCTCGTTGCGGATGAGCAGCGTGTCGCCGAAGCCGACAGTGGTGACGATGCCGGCGCGGCCGAGCTTGCCTTCGATGAGCGCGTTGGTGATGAGCGTCGTGGCGTGCACGATCGGGGCAGTGATGTCGGCCGGGCGCACCCCGGCCTTGGCGAGCAGCTGGAGCACGCCTGTGCGCACTCCGTCGAGCGGTGCCGCCGGCGTGGTGAGGGTCTTGTCGACCACCACTCGGCCTGACGCGCCGTCGAACAGAACCACGTCGGTGAACGTGCCGCCGATGTCGACGGCGAGACGCCAATCGGCGGTCATCGGGCAGCCCCGGCGTCAGCGGCCGCACCGCCGGTGCGCGGCGGTGCGAACACGTCGATGATCCACACCTCGTCGTACTCGTCGTCGCCGATGAAGGTGCTGTCGCCGTGCCACACCGAGGGTGGCGCGAGGTAGAGGTCTCCGGCGTGGAGCACCTTGCGGGAGTGGTCGCCGGCGTCGCCGATGCGGAAGTCGAGCGACCCGCGCATGATGATGCCGAGCTGCTCGTTGACCTCGTGGTTGTGCAGGACCGAGCCCTCGGCGCCACCCTTGATCCGCCAGAACCACAGCTCCAGGTGGTCGCCGACGATGACGCGCTTGCGAAAGCCCGGTCGGTCGGTCTCGTCGAAGGCCTCGTCGTCGAAGAAGAAGCAGTAACGAGGGTCGTCGGACGGGCGTGTGCTCACAACAGCCGCTCCACCATCCGGCGTTCGACGTCGTCGAGGTGAGCTACGACGGCTGCGACGGCCTTGCGGGTGTGGCCCTTCACCACCGCGTCGGCGATGGCCTGGTGCGCCTCGGTGGCGGAGGCGATGATCTCGCTCACCTCGGCCCGGTTCACCTCGGCGTAGAGCAGCGAGGCGAACTCACCGGAGCCGAACAACGCCGACAGCGCCTTGGCGTGCACTTCATTGAGCAGCGGGTTGCCGCACGCCCGCGCCAGGGCGGCGTGGAAGTGCCGATCGATCTTGCGGAAGGCCTCGAGATCGGCGGGGTCGCGACCGGCGATCTCGGCGATCTCGGCCCTCTCGGCGTCGGTGGCCCGGCGGGTGGCCATCTCGACGATCGCCGGTTCGATCACCTGGCGCACCTCGAAGAGCTGGGTGACGAGTGCCTTGCGATCGTCACCGGCGAAGTTCACTTCGGGAAGGTGTTCGGCCACCACCGAGCGGTTGCCGCGGCGCTCGAGGTAGCCGGCGATCACGAGACCCTGGATGGCCTCGCGAACCGAGGTGCGGGCCACGCCGAACTCTTGGCAGAGCACCCGCTCGGCCGGCAGCGGTGTGCCCGGGGCGAGCTGGCCGGTGTGGATGGCATCGGCGAGGCGCTGGCGGATCTCGGCCGAGATCGTGCGGCGGGTCACGGGGTCGAAGCTCGTCTGGCTCATCTCAGTCCGATCTCGGCGAAGTGGGCGATCTCGGCGTCGATGTCGAGTGGGTCGATGATCGCCTGGTGCTCGGCCTCGCCCCAGTGCTCGGGGGGCACGAGCCACATCACCTCGAACTCGAGTCCGTCGGGGTCCTTGGCGTAAAGGCTCTTGTTGGCGCCGTGGTCGCTCGCTCCCACCAGCGCCCCGGCCGCGCTCAGCCGCTCGCGCATCTCTTGCAGCTCGTGGAGCGTGGGCACTTCCCAGGCGAGGTGGTACATGCCGACCGAGTGGTGCCCGGCACGACTTGCTTCAGCATCGACGCCGACGCTGAAGAAGGCCGTACAGCACAGCATGGTTCATCCTCGTGATCGGCATGTAAGGACCCCCATCTTCGGCGCGAGCCTGCACCGTTCTTGGACTGATGGTCAGACCATAGCAGCTGTCGATCGCTCAGTATCGACCGAGTTTGGCCGTGGAGGTGTGGTTGTGCGATCTCGGCAACGACCGATCAGTGCAGGTCGACCACGATGCTGCTCGAACGGTCGACGCATGCCTGCATCTCGGCCAACTTCGAGGGAGCGAGCAACCCATCGGCGAGCTCGGCCACGGGTGCGCGCAATGTTCGGTCCACCGCTTCGTTGCAGATCAGAACGGTCCACGGCTCCACTTCGAACTCGCCGGGCGAGAGCTCGGTGAACCTGGCCGTGGCGAGGAGACCGTCGAGACTTCGTGGGTCGCTGTAGCGCCCTCGGCCCGGCGTCCCCATCGCCGAGATCAAGTTGCCGACGCTCCAGTACACGACGGTGCCGTTCACCCGTTCGACGGGCTGCACCACGTGCGGGCCGTGGTGCACCACGAGATCGATGTCGGTCAGTGCCGTCAACTCTTGCATCTCCTGCGACAGGTGCAGGCTCACGATCACCACCTCGGCTCCAGCAGCTCGTACTGCGGCGACATCGGTGGTCACCTGCTGGGGTGTCGCGGCGAAGTTCAACCGCCACGGCTCACGAGGGCGGGCGGTGTTGGAGTAGCGGGTGTACGCCAGGTGGGAAACCCGCACGCCGTTCACGACGAACACCGTGTCGAGCGCCTCGTCGCTCGTGCGGGCGGTGCCGACGTGACTGATCCCGGCGTCGTCGAGCGCGGCAAGGGTGCTGTCGATGCCGGGCGTCCCAACGTCGGTGCTGTGGTTCGACGCCGTGCTGCACCGGTCGAATCCCGTCTGCCGCAACGCATCGGCCATCTCGTACGGAGCCAGCAGGAGGTTGCCGCCGAAGGGTGAGCGGCCGTACACGCCCGGCCGCTCGCCTGCTCCGCCGATCGGCAACTCCATGTGACAGATCGCCAGGTCGACCGAGCCGACGATCGCCGCAACTGGACCCAATGCCGGAGCGAAGTCGTACCGCTCACCCGGAGCCGCAGCGGCCGCTCCGACGCGGAGCACGCGGTCCTCGGTGAGGATGTCGCCCCCCAGGAGAACCGACAACGTGCGGTCTGGCGCATCGGTCCGGACGGCCCCCGCGGCCGCGGACGCTGATTCGTCGTTGCCCGCTGCTGATGCCTCCAGGCTGGCTGCGAGCAGTGTGCCCGTGACCGCGATCGTGAGTCGGCCCAGTCGCCAGTGCCTCATGGGTAACCAAATCTAGGTGATCAGCAGCCGGCTGTAGTTCGAGAAAATCCTGATACAGGGCGTAGCAAGTTTCTTATGCGGGACTAACATGGCCGGATGGCGATCGACCCGAAGAAGTGGACCATCAAAACCCAGGAAGCAGTGGCCGCGGCCATCGATCAGGCCCGCTCCCTCAGCAATCCCGAGCTCACCTCCGACCACCTCATGGCCGCCCTTGCCCGCCAGGACGACACTCTCACCCCCGCGGTGCTCCAGCACCTTGGGCTGGCGCCGCTGATGGTGCGCAACAAGGCCGACGAGGCGGTCGCCAAGCTGCCCAAGGCCTATGGCGGCGACGAGCCGCGAATGAACCGCGAGCTCACCAACACCTTCGACAACGCGGATGCCCACCGCAAGGACCTGAAGGACGACTACCTATCGGTCGAGCACCTCCTACTGGCGATGAACGCCAGGTTGGGCGTCGGCAACGAAGAGCTGCTGCAGGCACTCAAGGAAGTGCGCGGCAGCCACCGGGTCACCAGCGCCAACCCGGAAGAGCAGTTCGCCGCGCTCGACAAGTACGGCCAAGACCTCACCGCCCGCGCCCGCGACGGCAAGATCGATCCGGTGATCGGTCGCGACGACGAGATCCGGCGGGTCATCCAGGTGCTCAGTCGCCGCACCAAGAACAACCCGGTGCTGATCGGCGAGCCCGGGGTCGGCAAGACGGCCATCGTCGAGGGCCTGGCCCGGCGCATCGCCGATGGAGACGTGCCGGAGGGCCTGAAGGGCAAACGGCTCATCTCGCTCGACATCGGCTCGATGCTCGCCGGGGCGAAGTACCGAGGTGAGTTCGAAGAGCGGTTGAAGGCCGTGCTCAAGGAGATCACCGATGCCGCCGGCGAGGTCATCACGTTCGTCGACGAGATCCACACCATCGTCGGCGCCGGCGGTGCCGAGGGCGCGATGGATGCCGGCAACATGATCAAGCCGATGCTGGCCCGCGGTGAGCTGCGGATGATCGGCGCCACCACCCTCGACGAGTACCGCAAGTACGTCGAGAAGGACGCCGCGCTCGAGCGGCGCTTCCAGCAGGTGTACGTGGGCGAGCCCACGGTTGAAGACACCATCGCCATCCTGCGCGGTCTGAAGGAACGCTACGAGGTGCACCACGGTGTGCGCATCCAGGATTCGGCGCTCGTCAGCGCGGCCGTGCTGAGCAACCGCTACCTCACCAACCGCTTCCTGCCCGACAAGGCGATCGACCTCATGGACGAGGCCGCCAGCAAGCTGCGCATCGAGATCGACTCGCTGCCGACCGAGATCGATGTCGTCGAGCGGCGCATCCTGCAGCTCGAGATCGAGGAGGTCGCCCTCGACAAGGAGACCGACGTCGCCTCCAAGGAACGACTCGAGATCATCAGCACCGAGCTCGGCGAACTGCAGGGCGAGGCAGCCGAGATGCGCCGCCACTGGGAAGGCGAGAAGCAGGCCATCGCCGCCATCCGGGTGCTGAAAGAAGAGCTCGAGCAGCTACGCACCATCGTCGATCGCGAAACCGACCTCAACCTCGCCGCGGAGATCCGCTACGGCCGAATCCCCGAGCTCGAGCGGCGCATCGCCGACGCCACGGCGCACCTCGACGAACTGCAGACCGGCACCCGGATGCTGAAGGAGGAGGTCGACGCCGAAGACATCGCCGAGGTCGTCAGCAAGTGGACCGGCGTGCCTGTCACGCGGCTGCTGGAGGGCGAGATGGCCAAGCTCGTTCATCTCGAAGCGCTGCTGCACGAGCGGGTCATCGGCCAGGACCAGGCCGTGATCGCCGTGTCGAACGCGATCCGCCGTTCGCGGGCCGGCCTCAGCGATCCGCATCGGCCGATCGGCTCGTTCATGTTCCTCGGCCCGACCGGGGTGGGGAAGACCGAGCTCGCTCGAGCGGTGGCCGAGTACTTGTTCGACGACGAACGGGCGATGGTGCGCATCGACATGGGCGAGTACATGGAGAAGTTCTCGGTGAGCCGCCTCATCGGCGCGCCTCCCGGGTACGTGGGCTACGACGAGGGCGGCCAGCTCACCGAGGCGGTGCGCCGTCGACCGTACAGCGTGGTGCTGCTCGACGAGATCGAAAAGGCCCACCCGGATGTGTTCAACGTGTTGCTCCAGGTGCTCGACGATGGTCGCCTCACCGACGGCCAGGGCCGCACCGTCGATTTCACCAACGTGGTCATCGTGATGACATCGAACCTGCAGGGAGATCCGCTTGGCTTCTTCAAGCCCGAGTTCATCAACCGGGTCGACGAGATCATCCGCTTCCGTTCGCTCACCGAGGCCGACCTGCGCCACATCGTCGGAATCCAGCTCGGCGCGTTGCGCAAGCGCATGGCCGATCGCCGGATCACCCTCGAGGTGAGCGAAGCGGCGATGACGAAGCTGGCCCAAGAGGGCTACGACCCCAGCTTCGGCGCCCGTCCGCTGAAGCGAGTGATCCAGCGCGAGATCAGTGATCCGGTGGCAGTTCTCATCCTCGAGGGCAAAGTGGTCGACGGCGACACGGTCACCGTAGATCTCGACGCCACCGCCGCAACTTTGTCGGTCTCGACCCGCTGAAGGCGTTCGGACCGACAAAGTTGGGGGTGGGCTGCGTAGTGTCGGGCGGTGATGGATCCCGATGGCCCGTGGTCACCGTTCGAACCGTTGGCCATCACCGATCCGGCCATCACCGATCCGGCCATCAACGATCCGGTCAGCGCTGAGCGGGCGAGCGTCGACCCGGATCGCCGGCGGGGCTGGATGCGGCGCCTATGGCCGTTCCTCGCCGTGCGCAAGGTCGCCTTCGTGTCGGCACTCTTCGCTGCACTGGTGGCGATGGTGGTCGGGGTTCTCATCCCGAGGGTCACGATGGATGCGATCGATGACGGCCTTCGCGCCCAGACCCAACCGCTCGAGCGGTTCGTGTGGATCATCGGCGCGATCGCGATCGCCAGGGCGCTGCTCACCTACTTCTATCGATGGTCGCTGTATCGCGTCGCCTACGAGCTCGAGGCCGATCTCCGCGTTCTACGACCGCGTCCAAGCTGGCCAGCTCATCTCCCGCGCCAACTCCGACATCCGGTCTGTGCAGATGTTCCTCACCTTCGCCCCGCTCATGTCGCTCAACCTGGTGAGCTTCGTGGTTGCGATCGTGTTGATGGCATCGATCCACCTCTGGCTCACGCTGGTGGCCGTCGCGGTCTTGCCGTTCACCTACTTCAGCGGCACGCGGCTGCGCAACGTGTCGTTCCCGATGTCGTGGATCGTGCAGGGCCGCCAGGCCGAGATCGCCACGATCGTCGACGAGAACGTGCAGGGCGTGAGGGTGGTCAAGGGGTTCGCCGCCGAGGAGCGCGAGCTGCACAAGTTGGCCCGTGCGGCCACCCGGCTGCGATGGGCCAACGTGTCGTTGAACGACGCGAGGGCGAAGTGGGGTCCGCTCACCGAGAACCTTCCCCGGCTCGGGCTTGCCGCGGTGCTGCTGTACGGCGGGATCCTGACCATCGACGGCGACATCACCGTGGGAGCGATCGTCGCGTTCAACGCGTACGTCGTGCTGGTGCAGGCGCCGTTCCGGTTCCTCAGCTTCATCTTGATCCTCGGCCAGCGAGCCGCCGCATCTGCCGGCCGGATCTTCGAGGTCCTCGACGAACGTGCGGGCGTGGTCGACAGACCCGGCGCCGTCGATCTCGTCGACGCTCGTGGTGCTGTGCAGTTCGACGACATCACCTTTGCCTACGGGGGCGGCGAGCCGGTGCTCAACGGGTTCACGTTGCAGGTGTGCCCGGGCGAGACGGTGGCGATCGTCGGGCGCACCGGTAGCGGCAAGAGCACCATCGCGCGGGTGCTGGCTCGGTTCTACGACGTGCAGCAAGGGATGGTGTCGGTCGACGGCCACGATGTGCGCGACGTCACCCTCGCCAGCCTTCGCCATCACGTCGGCGTCGTGCTCGACGACCCGTTCCTCTTCTCGGCATCGGTGCGCGACAACATCGCCTTCGGTCGTCCCGACGCCTCGATCGACGACGTCGTCGCTGCGGCACGCGCCGCGCAGGCCGACGAGTTCATCGGCGAGTTGCGCGACGGCTATGACACCGTGGTGGGCGAACGCGGCTACGACCTGTCCGGAGGGCAGCGGCAACGAATCGCCATCGCCCGGACGCTGCTGGCCGATCCGGCGGTGCTCGTGCTCGACGACGCAACGTCGGCGATCGACGTGCAGGTGGAGAGCCGGATCCACGAGGCCCTTCACCAGTCGCTGGGCACTCGCACCACGATCCTGATCGCCCACCGACTGTCCACGATCACGCTGGCCGACCGGGTGGTGCTGCTGGAGGGCGGTCAGGTCGTTGCCGACGGCACCCATGCGCAACTTCTCGCCGACGAACCCCGGTACGCCGCGGTGCTGGCGCGAATCGAGCACGCCGACGACGTGTCGACCGGCCAGGCGGTCGGCGAATGATGTTCGGGCCTCCTGCCGGCGGCGGCCTCGGTCCAGGTGGGGCACAGACCAGCGCGGCGGCCGGGCTCCCCTTCGCCGGTGTGCCAGCCGAGCTCGCCGCACAGGCGGACGCCATCTTGGCGACCGAGCCCGAACACGCCGAACCAACGGTGCGGTTCGATCCGGTCAACCGCGACCGGCGGCCGTTCACGCTGCGTCGGTTCCTCGGCGCGCACCGCCTCGCGCTTGCCGGGGCGTTCGTGCTGGTGGTCTTCGAGACCCTTGCACTGCAGGCCGGCGGTGTGCTCACCCAGCAGGGCATCGACCGTGGCATCACACCGGGGAACACCGGGGTTCTCGTCGCGGTCGCCATGATCTACGTGCTGTCGGTGATCGTGGCGACCGCTGCCGGCGCGTGGCGGGTGAGCTGGACGGGCCGGCTCGGGGAGCGGTTGTTGTACGAACTGCGGCTCCGGGTGTTCGCCCATCTCCAGCGTTTGTCGATCGACTTCTACACCGACGAGCGTGCCGGGCGCCTGCTCACCAGGATGACCAGCGACATCGACGCGCTGCAACAGCTCTTCCAGGACGGCCTGGTGAACCTCGCCGTTCAGGCCCTCACGGTGTTGATCGTGACCGTCATCCTGTTCGCGCTCGAACCGACGCTCGCCGTCATCACGGTGCTCGTGATCGTGCCGGCCTTGCTCGCGCTCACCCTGTGGTACCGGTCGGCCTCGGATCGATCGTACGCCGTGGTCCGCGAGCGCATCGCCGACGTGTTGGCCGATCTGAGCGAGACGCTGCAGGGTGTTCGCATCGTCACCGCGTTCAATCGGCGGCGCCAGAACGTGGTGGCCCATCGGCGCATCGTGCGCAGCTATCGCGATGCCAACAACGTCACGGCACGCCAGGGCGCGCTGTACGGCCCGGGAGCCGATCTGCTCGGGGCGATCGCCCAGCTCGCGGTGCTGCTCGTCGGTGGCCGGATGGTGCTCCGCGGCGACATCTCGATCGGCACGCTCGCCGCGTTCGTGCTCTACCTCACCGCGTTCTTCGCGCCCATCCAGCAGCTCGTCCAGCTGTACACCACCTACCAATCCGGGCAGGCCGCCGTCACCAAGCTGCGCGACCTCTTGGCGACCGAGCCGGCAGTTGCCGAGCGGCCCGACGCCATCGATCTCCCCCCGCTCGCGGGTCGGGTCGAGCTCGACGACGTGCACTTCGGCTACCAACAGGGTGTCGAGGTGCTGCGCGGTGTGAGCCTGGTGATCGAGCCGGGCGAGACGTTTGCGCTCGTCGGCGAGACCGGTTCGGGGAAGTCGACCATCGCCAAGCTGGTGAGCCGGTTCTACGACCCCACTCATGGGTTGGTGCTCCTCGACGGCTGCGATGTCCGCGATGTCAAAATCGCATCGTTGCGCCGGCAGCTCGGTGTGGTTCCGCAGGAGGCCTTCCTGTTCGCCGCGTCGATCCGTGACAACGTCGCCTTCGGCGCCGACGGCGCCGCCGACGAGGACGTGCGCGCCGCATGCGACGCCGTGGGATTGCGCGATCTCGTCGACCGGCTGCCTGACGGACTCGACACGTTCGTGCACGAACGCGGAGTGTCCTTGTCCAGTGGCGAGCGACAGCTGTTGGCGCTCGCCAGGGCATTGCTCGCCAGGCCCCGCGTGCTGGTGCTCGACGAGGCCACGTCGAGCCTCGATCTCGAGAGCGAGAGCATCGTCGAACGAGCGCTCGACGCCGTGCTCGAGGGTCGCACCGCGATCGTGATCGCCCATCGCCTGGCCACCGCGATGCGTGCCGATCGGATCGGCGTCATCGAGCGCGGCGAACTGGTGGAGCTCGGCACCCCGCAGGAGCTCCGTGACCTCGGCGGTCGCTACGCCGAGATGGAGGCCACCTGGCGCCGTCATGCCAACGCCTGACCGGACATCTTGACCATTGGCTGACGAAGTCTTCGGGCGTACTGGCTGAAGTTGGGCGCGCTCGGGCCGATACCTGGATCGAGGGATTTTCAGGGGAGCAACAACCGTGGCCGATCCAGCCGACATCGCTCATCTACTGCGCCGCACCGAGTTCGTCGCGCGCCAAGCGCGGGTAACCGAACTGGAGGCCGGCACGATCGCCGCTGCGGTCACCAACGTTATGGACTTCACCGCCAACGCCAACCCGCAGATCCCGGCGAACCTGGTCACCCACGACAGCGCCAACTCCTACGGTCAGTTCATCGCCGCCCACAACTGGTGGCTCGACTCGATGGCCACCCGCCCGAGGCCGTTCCAGGAGAAGATGACCCTGTTCTGGCACGGCCACTTCGTGAGCGAGTGGGAGGTGGTCAGCCGTACCGACCACATGATGAGCCAGAACCAGCTGTTCCGCACGAGCGGCCTTGGCAACTTCCTGGCCTTGACCCATGCCATGGCGTTGCAGCCGGCGATGCTGATCTACCTGTCGAACGGTGTGAACGTGAAGGGCACACCGAACCAGAACTTCGCCCGTGAGCTGTTGGAGCTGTTCACCCTCGGCGTCGGCAACTACGCCGAGGACGACGTGGCCGAGGCGGCGAGGGCGTGGACCGGGCACAACTACAACACCACCACCAAGGCCTACGAGTTCCGCCCGACCAGGCACGACACGGGGGACAAGACCTTCTTCGGGATCACGAGGAACTGGGACGGCCCGGAGACGATCAACGAGATCCTCAGCGTCAACACCGCCAAGCAACTGATCGCGGCGAAGCTGATCGCCAAGAAGCTGTGGGAGTTCCTTGCCTATCCGAAGCCGGCGGCCTACATCGTCGACGAGCTGGCGGCGCTGTTCGTGCTGAACAACCTCGAGATCCGCCCGCTCGTGGAGGCGATCTTGAACCGCCCCGAGTTCTACTCGGCGGAAGCGAAGCAGGGCCTCGTGCGCACACCGGCGGAGTGGGTGGTGAACCTGCTGGCGCGTACGGGCCTCACCTCGGCGGCGATCAACGTGCAGGGCTACTCCGAAGCCATGGGACAGATGGTGTTCAACCCGCCGAACGTCGCCGGGTGGAAGAACAACGGCTACTGGATGACCACGAGCGCGTTGAGCGGTCGCGCCAACCTGGCCAAGAGGGTCGCCGGGCTCCTGCGGGCCAACGGCGGCTTCGACGGCCTGTACGCGATGTCGGTGGCCGATTCGGTCGACTACGTGGTCAACTACTTCGGGCTCGCGCCGCTCGCGGCCAGCTCGCGAACCGCGCTGATCAACGCTCATCAGGCCGAGCGCGGAGCCAGCAACGGCTCGAACAGCAGGGCCGTCACGAACCTGCTGATCATGACCATGTTGACCGGCGAGATGAACGTGCCGTCATGAGCGTCGCCGGCTCCGCAACGACATTCCTGGAACGGCACTCGGCGTCGGGAACGACGTCCAGACCGACAAGGACTCCCGATGCTCGATCCTGACATCTCCACCGACGATGCATTGGCGCTGCTGTCGCGGCCCGACGACCGCCCCGATGCCCACCCCGGTCCGTACGGCTGGAGCAGGCGCACGTTCCTGCAGGCCATCGGAGCCGGCGTGTTCGGTGGCGCAGCGATCGGCACCTTCGGTCCTGAGCTGTTCGGCGGTGACATCCCCGAGGCTTGGGCCGGCACCCCGATCGGGCCGAACGACGGAATCGTGATCGTTGTGACGTTGTACGGCGGCAACGACGGTTTGAACACCTTCGTGCCGTACGCAGACCCGAACTACTACGCCCGCCGGGCGAACATCGCGATTCCGCAGAACCAGGTTCTCGCGGTGAACGGAGCCGTGGGCTTCGCGCCGCAGCTCACCTATCTGAAGGCGCTCTACGACGCCGGTCAGTTGGCCGCCATCCAGGGAGTCGGCTACGCGAACCCCGACCTGTCGCACTTCACGTCGATGGCGATCTGGATGAACGGGTCGTTCGCCGGTGGTCCGGCGAGCAGCGGATGGGTCGGGCGCTGGCTCGACGGCCAGCCGGCGGCGACGGCCGACCTCGCCGCGGCGTCGCTCGACTCGTCGGTGCCACTGCACATGCAGGGAGTCGTGCGCCGCGCCGCAGGCATACCACCGAACGGCGGGATGTTCGGGGTCGACGCCGGGGCTTCCGATCTGCGGATGTATGCAGGGCTGCGTGCGCTGTCGGCCACCAGTGCGGGGCGCGGCACCCTCCACGACACGTTCACCTCCACCATGACCAGGCAACTCGATCTCGCCACCGAAGTGGCGCCCGCGTTCAGGGCGGCGCTACCCGGCGGCGGTGAACTGACCCGCGAGCTCACCATCGCGGCTCGCCTGATCAACGCGAACATCGGTTTGCGCGTGCTCGACATCTCCCGCGGGGGGCTCGACACCCACGACAACCAGAACGCTGCGCTCCCCGGAATCCTCGTCGATCTGAACGCCGGCCTGCAGGCCTTCTACGCCACGCTGTCGCCCGCGTTCCACAACAGGGTCACGATCGTCACCCTGTCGGAGTTCGGGCGCACGCCCAAGTCGAACGACTCGGGCGGCACCGATCACGGCACCACGAACACTCTGTTCGTCATCGGTTCGAACGTGCGCGGTGGGCTGTACGGCCAGATGCCTTCGCTCGTCAACCTCGACCGCAACGGACGGATGATCTCGACGGTCGACTTCCGCTCGGTGTACGGCAGCCTGCTCGACGGATGGCTCGGTGGCGGAGGCAGCACGATCCTGAACGGCGGCTTCGAGAACCTCGGTCTGTTCCACGGCGGCCCGGGCACGCCGTCGCCGACCGTCACGCCGATCGTGCTCGGCCCGTCGATCGCCAGCGGGTTCGTGTCGCTCGCACCGCTGCGCCTGTTCGACACCCGTGACGGCACCGGTGGCAGGTCGACCCCGATCGGCCAGGGCGAGTCGTGGGCGTTCCCGATTGCCGGCCTGTACGGGGTTCCCGCTGATGCGACGGCCGTTGCCCTCAACGTGACCGCCGATGGGGCGACGGCGCCGAGCTACGTCTCGGTCTGGCCGGGTGGCACCGTGAAGCCGTTCACCGCGAACCTCAACCCGGTACCCGGGCTCGCCGTCCCGAACCTGGCCATCGGTCAGCTCGGCCCGGCCGGGTCGGTGAGCTTCTACAACAACACCGGCAGCGTCAACCTGCTGGCCGACCTCGTCGGCTACTTCACGCCATCGAGCAACCTGAGGTTGCAGCCGCTCACCCCATCGCGGCTTCTCGACACCCGCGACGGCACCGGCGATTTCCTGGGCACGCTGGCCGGTGGTCAGTCGTTGAACCTGAAGGTGACCGGTCGCGGTGGTGTGCCCACCAACGCCAAGGCCGTCGCGCTGAACGTCACCGTCACCGAACCCAGCTCGGGCAGCTACCTCACGGTGTGGCCTGCCGGCGACACGCGTCCTCTCGCGTCGAGCGTGAACATGGTGCGCGGCCAGACGGTGCCGAACATGGTGTTCGCCCGCGTCGGCGCCGACGGCATGGTGAGCGTGTACAACAACAGCGGCGCCGCACATGTTGTTGTCGACGTTGTCGGCGCCTTCGCCGACAACGCCCCCGGTCGGTTCGTGGCCCTGCAACCTTCCCGGGTGCTCGACACGAGGGAGGGTTACGGCGCACCGCAGGCCCCCGTGGGCCAGGATCCACTGCTGCTCCGCTTGATGGGCACGGGCGGAGTCCCCGGTAACGGTGTGAGCGCCGTGTTGTTGAACGTCACTGCCGTGACGCCGACGGCCAACACCTTCATCACCGTCTACCCGGCAGGAGGCGAGCGCCCGCTCGCCTCGAACCTCAACGCGACGGCCGGTCAGATCATCCCCAACATGGTGCTGGCCCGGCTGGGCACGAACGGCTCGGCGGCGCTGTACAACAACGAGGGAACCGCTCACCGAGCCCAAGGTTCGTGAGGAATCGCCCGCCGTGGCCCGGTTGCGCCTCACGGACAGGACCGTCCGTGAGCGTCACCCGGTAGGACGCCGGCGGAGGCTCACGGATCACGTGCCGGGGTCGGGAACATGAACGGCAGCCGGGTGGTTGGCTGCATCATGGACCTCTCAGACGCTCTCTCCTTCGTCGCCGCTCACCGCAACGCGATCCTCGTCACCCTGAAGCGCGATGGTCGACCGCAGCTGTCGAACGTCGTGTACCACCTCGGTGACGACGGCTTGGTCCGCGTGTCGATCACCGCCGATCGCGCCAAGTACGCCAACCTCCGACGCGACCCGCGCGTCTCGTTGCACGTGAACCGGGCCGACTTCTACGGGTACGTGGTGCTCGAGGCAGAGGCCGAGCTGAGTGCGGTGGCGGCAGCGGGAGATGACGCCACGGTGGACGAACTGGTGGAGCTGTACCGGGGTCTCGCCGGGGAGCACTCCGACTGGGACGACTACCGCCGTGCGATGGTGGCCGATCGGCGCGTGGTGTTGCGGATCAGACCGACGCACGTCTACGGCATGCTCGGCGGGTGAGGGTCGGGGCCGAACCGCAGGCGGATCGCGTTGCCGTGTGCCGGGAAGCCCTCGTGATCGGCGAGGGCGATGATCGTCGGGGCCATGCGCCGCAATGCGGCGCCGGTGGCCTCGGCCACCGCAGTGCGCTTCAGGAAGGTTTCGGCCGTGATGCCCGACGACACGTGGGCGAATCCGCTCGTAGGCAGTGATGCGGGACAGCCGATCACGAAGTTGGCCGCGCTGAACGGGGTGTCCTGACCGATCAGGATCTCGCCGGCATCGGTGAGCAGATCGAGCACGGCTTGCTGCACCTGCTCGGCCACCGCGAGCTGAAGATGCTCGGGCGCGTACTGGTTGCTCACGGTGGCGGCCTGCTGGAGATCGTCGACGATCACGCATCCGCCGTTCACCCCGAGCGATGCACGCACAGCGGCCGCGCGTGGGGTCGGCAGCACGACGATCTGCGCGGCCAGCTCCGCCTCGACGGCGTCGGCCAGCGACACCGATGGTGTGATCAGAACGACAGCCGAATCGGTGCCGTGCTCGGCTTCGATCAGCAGATCGGCGGCCAGCAACGCTGGGTCGGCGGTCTCGTCGGCGATGACGACGCTCTCGGTGGGACCGAGCAGCATCATCGTTGCCACTCCGTGCCGTTGCATTTCGACCTGGGCCAGCGTGACTGCCGGCGAACCCGGGCCCACGATCTTGCGCACCTTCGGGATGTGTTCCGTACCGAAGCCGAGCGCGGCCACCCCGGCCGGTCCGTTGACGCGGAACACCTGGCGGATGCCGAGCTTGCGGCACACCACCAGCACGGCCGGGTCGACCTCGCCGCGGCCCGCGGGCACCGGTGGAACCACGAGGGCGACATCGGTGACGCCGGCGACCACAGCAGGCACGCCCAACTGGTAGGCAACGCTCGGGTACGACGCCTTGCCGCTCGGCACGAAGAGGCCGGCAGACGCGATCGGCGTGACCTTCTCGCCGACGAACAGGCCGGGTTCGCTCTCGAACCGCCAGTTCGCGGCGCGCTCCACGACGCGCTGGTTGTACGTCCGCAGGTGCGTGATCGCGTCGTCGATTGCGTCGTCCACAGCGGGGCCGACCGTCGCCGCGGCGAGCTCGTCGTGGGTGACCGCGAGCTGCGACGGTTCGATGCGGATGCCGTCGAAGTCGCGCAGCGCTCGGCACACGGCCTCGTCGCCATGCTCGCGGACGTCGTCGATGATCCGACAGATCGATTCACGCAGGGTGGGAGCGAAGATCTCGTCGAGACCGCGGCGAAGCAGCGCAGCTCGCTCGCCGGCGGTCATCGATGGCCATGCCAGCCGGCGCATCACCCGACCGTGGGGTGCCTCGCTCACGTGGTTTCGGCGGCAGCAGCGAGACGTTCGAGGGTGGTCTCCATCCCGGCGCGGTTGTGCGTCACTCGATCGGCAACACCACTGAACGGCTTGCCCAGCTTCTTGATGAGACCGCCGCGACGGTCGGTCCAGGTCTCGGTCACGGTGCAACCGGCATCGGTTGGGGCGATGTCGTAGCGCCACTCGGCAACCTTCAACGGTCCGGCGGCGACGGAGAAGGCAAAGCTGCTTCCGGGCTCGGCGGCAGTGACCGTGCACACGGTGGACCACTTCTTCGTGCCGTTGCGGTTCTTGCCGGCGAACTTGGCGCCGACGGCGGGCCCTGTGGCCCCGCTCTTCCAGCTGCCCCCGGTGTTCTCGGGCGACCACTCGCCCATGCGGGTCACATCGCTGATCATCGCCCACACACGGTCGGCAGGGGCCGAGATGGAACGTTGTACACGTACTTCGTCGCTCATCCGCACGACCCTAGTTGTTGACGTAGGCGACGTCCGCAGGACATGGCCGCGATGGCCCTGGGTTCCGACCGGGCGGGCGACTAGACTTTCGACACGTTCCGTACGAAGTTCGGACACCTGTCGTGCGAGGAGCGTGCCATGCCGGTCACCGTCGTCGTCGGCGCCCAGTGGGGCGACGAGGGCAAGGCCAAGGTCATCGACCTGCTGTCGAAGGAGAACGGCCTCGTCGTTCGCTACCAGGGAGGCCACAACGCCGGCCACACGGTGGTGGTTGGCGACGAGCGCTACGCCTTGCAACTCATCCCCAGCGGCATCCTGTACCCCCATGTGATCCCGGTGATCGCCAACGGCGTGGTGGTCGACATGCCCACCTTGTTCGCCGAGATGGACACCCTCGAACGCCGCGGCATCTCGTGTGATCGGCTCGTGGTCAGCAGCCGCGCCCACCTCATCTTCCCGTGGCACCAGGCGTGGGATGCACTGTCCGAGCAGAGTCGCGGCGACGATCGCATCGGCACCACCTTGAAGGGCATCGGACCTGCCTACGCCGACAAGGCTCGGCGTGTCGGTCTGCGCGCCGGAGACGTCCTCGATGCAGCTGCCTTCGCCACAGCCGTAAAGGCACGGGCCGCTGCCGAGAGCGAAGCGCTCGTCGCTGCCGGAGGCACGGCACTCGATGTCGACTCGATCGTCGAGCAGTTCGCCGCGCTGGGCGCCCGCCTGGCTCCCTTCATCGGCGACACCGTCAACCTGCTGCACGACGCCCTCGATGCCGGCCAGCACGTGCTGCTGGAAGGCGCGCAGGCCACGTTCCTCGACCTCGATCACGGAACGTACCCTTTCGTCACCTCGTCGAATCCCACCGCCGGCGGTGCGTGCGCCGGCACCGGGTTGGGTCCGCGGCTCATCGACCGCGTCGTCGGCATCACCAAGGCCTACACGACCAGGGTGGGCGCCGGCCCGTTCCCAACCGAACTGCTGGCCGGGCTGGATCGATTGCGTCATGCTGCGCCATGCGGTTCGGATCAACTCCCTCACCGAGTTGGCACTCACCAAGCTCGACGTGCTCGACACCTTCGACACCGTCAAGGTGTGCGTCGGCTACAGCGTCGACGGCCGGATGCTTCCCCACTTCCCCGACCGGATCGAGCTGCTGGCCCAAGTGGAGCCGCAGTACGTGTCGTTGCCCGGTTGGGGCCGGCAGCTGCGCTCGATCAGACAGGTGAGTGAGCTGCCGGCGCCCGCCAAGGCCTTCGTCGACCTCGTGCAGCGGGAGGTCGGGGTGCCGATCACGGTCGTCGGGGTCGGGGCCGAACGCGACGACTACCTCCATTGGTCGTGACGCAATGATCCCCCGGTACTCGTTGCCCGAGATGTCGGCCGTGTTCGCCGACACGGCCCGGTTCCAACGCTGGTTGGAGATCGAACTGCTCGACGGATCACCGATCACGATGTCGCCGCGTTCGTCGACGTCGTCCAGACGGCCATCGGGCCAGGCGCCGGATCGTGGATCCACTTCGGCCTCACCAGCAGCGACGTCGTCGACACGGCGTGGTGTTGGATGCTGCGCGATGCCGCCGATCTCCTGATCGCTGCTTCGACCGATCTGCTCGGCACCCTCGTCGAGTTGGCCCGAGCGCATCGCCACACGGTGATGATCGGCCGTACTCATGGGGTGCATGCCGAGCCCACCACCTTCGGCGCCAAGGTGGCGCTCTGGGCGTTGCAGGTGGATCGCGACCGCGAACGGTTGCGCGCCGCCCGCAGCGCGGTGAGCGTGTGCAAGCTGAGTGGAGCCGTAGGCACGTACTCGAACGTCGATCCGGCGGTGGAACGCTTCGTGGCCGACCGGCTCGGCCTCGTGCCCGTGCCGGCAACCCAGGTGATCGCCCGCGACCGTCATGCCGAGTACCTGTGGGCCTGTGCGGCTGTCGGCTCCACCATGGAACTGATCGCAGTCGAGCTCCGGCATCTGCAACGCACGGAAGTGCGTGAGGTGTTGGAAGGGTTCAAACCGGGTCAGAAGGGTTCGTCGGCGATGCCCCACAAGCGCAACCCGATCTCTGCCGAAACGATCAGCGGGCTCTCCCGGGTTCTGCGCGGCAATCTCCAGGCAGGAATGCAAGACATTGCTCTGTGGCACGAGCGTGACATCTCCCACAGCTCGGTCGAACGAGTCGTGCTTCCCGACTCGTCGTTGCTCGCTCACTACGTGATGCGCCGTGGGCAGCGGTTGTTGGCGGGCCTGCAGGTTGATCCTGCAAGGATGAGAGCAAATCTCGACAGCAGCCATGGGCTTGTATACAGCCAAGGGGTTCTGCTGGCGCTGGTGCACGCCGGACTGTCGCGAGACGACGCCTACCGAATCGTGCAGTCGGCGGCGATGCGCGCGTGGGACCAGAACACCGACTTCCGCATCCTGCTCGAGGCAGATCCAGCTGTGGCCGGCGCTCGACGAGGCCTTCGACCTCGCCCGTTCGCTGCGCAACGTCGGCGCCGTCTTCGAGGCGATCGACCGCATGCAGGTGTGATCAGCCGGCGCGACCGATGCCGGCAGACCTCAACACGGATGCGTCGACGCCGACGTCACGCCAGGTGGCGTAGGAGATGCCCTGGCGGTCGCTGTACACCTTGGCCACCTTCACGAACTCGGCTTCCAGCGCGCTGATGTCGACCTTCGAACCCATTGTCCCCAATTCGGCCTGCAGGTTGCGGCGCTCCTGGAGCAACCGGAGCGCTCCTAGCGCGTCGGCGGCGGCCAGCTCGGCTTCGATTCGCCCGAGGCGGGCGGCGATGGAGTCAGGCGTGCGCTTGCGGCCACGCTTGGGCTTGTTGGAGCGCAATGCATCGAGGTATTCGCGCACCGCCTTGCCCTCGGTTCGGCCGGCGGCCATGGCTGCCTTGTGTTGATCAGTCAGTGGATTCTTCGGACCCTTTTTCGCCATGTCATGCAGCCTAATCATCGTCGAGCCTCTATGGTCGACAAGATGGACCTCGGGGCGTTGTTCGATCCCAGATCGTGGCGCAGGCGCTGCGCGCCGCCTCGGGCACGGTTGAATCCGACTTGTCGGTCCACTCGCTCCGGGCCTACTTCATCCGCCGCGGCGACAACACCGAACCCGTTCGCTACGAGGTGGACCGGATCCGCAACGGCACCAGCTTCTGCACCCGCCGAGTCGTTGCCCGCCAGGCAATCGGCGCGATCCTCAACCTGGAGGCGTCGTTCCAGCGACCCGAGGATGCCATCGACCTGCAGGCGGTTTCGATGCCAGACGGTCTACCCGGCCCAGAGGGGCTCGAGCCGTCGTCGTGGACCACGTCGTTCGAGCGGCGATGGGTTCCCGAAGCGCTGCTCCCGGCCCCCTCTGTAGGCGCGGGCCGCGTC
>VFMC01000061.1:22517-25472 GCA_006515795.1 Acidimicrobiaceae bacterium
CGTCGCCGCCTGGATGAAGATCACCGACGCGGTGGGCGACGACGAGTTGCTTCACCGTTGCTGGCTGGCCTACTTGTCAGACGATCTCCCCACCGACGCGGTCAGAAAGGCGCTCGACACGCATCGGCGGGTCGCGGGCGAAACCGGCGCCCCCGACGACCAGTGGGAGGGCGTGTTCGCGGCCAGCCTCGATCACACTGTGTGGTTCCATCGACCGATGCGGATCGACGAATGGCACCTTCACGACATGGTCTGCCTCGGCTACGTCGGTGGGCGTGGCCTCGCCACGGGGCACGTGTTCCGTGCCGATGGCGTTCATGTGGCCACGGTGTCGCAGGAGGTGCTGCTGCGGTCTCGTCGCGGCACCGGGTGATCAGCCGGAGGGCAGCGGCGACGATGCGACTACCGTGACAACCGATGCAGTTGCCCGAGCTCGACCCCGCCCGCGCCGCGCTCCGCGCCCATGTGCTGCAGCACAGTGTGAGACGTGGCGACTTCACCCTCAAGTCGGGAGCGAAGAGCACCTGGTTCCTCGACACGAAGCAAACCGCGTGCCGGCCCGATGGAGTGGTGTTGATGGCCGATGTCGCGCTGTCGTTGATCCCCGACGACGCCGACGCGATCGGCGGTCTCACGGTGGGGGCCGATCCAGTTGCCTATGCGGTCGCCGCGATCGGGGCCACCCGGGGCCGCCATCTCGCCAGCTTCACGGTGCGCAAGGAAGCGAAGGATCACGGTGTCACCGGGCGCATCGCCGGGGCCTTGCAACCCGGTGCGAAGGTGGTGATCACCGAGGACACCGTCACCCGCGGCACCTCGATCATGGAGGCGGTCGGGGTGGTGCGTGCGTTCGGCGCCGAACCGGTGTTGATCACGGTCATCGTCGACCGCGGCGGAACCTGTGGTGCTATGGCTGCGGCTGCAGGCGTTCCGTTTCGTCCCATGTTGACTGCGCCTGATCTGGGCTTCCCGTACGGGAGCTGACCGCCAGCACCAGTGCATCCGCGCTCGGCATCGGAACGCCGAGGAAGTAGCCCTGCACCATCTCGCACCCGATTCGGCGCAACACGTCGAGTTCGGCCGCGGTCTCCACTCCCTCGGCGAGCACGGAGTGATCGAGGCCGTGGGCGAGATCGACCATCGCCTGAACGATCGACTGATCCTGCTTGGACGAGGCGAGATCAGAGATGAACTCGCGGTCGATCTTGATCATGTGCACCGGGTAGCGACGCAGGTACGACAGCGACGAGTAGCCCGTTCCGAAGTCGTCGATCGCCACCCTGATGCCTGCGGCCTTCAGCTCTCGAAGGCGCTCGAGCGCTCGCGTGGGATCATCGAGCAGCATGGTCTCGGTCATCTCCAGCACCACCCAATGAGATAGCACGTCGTGGCGCCGCATCGCCTCGCGCACTCGGCTGAGGAGGTTCGATGACTGCAGCTCCCTGCCGGAGATGTTCACGTGCACGACGATCGGAGGAAGTCCTCCCTGACGGCGTTGGCGATTCCACGTCGCCACATCGCGGCAGGCGAGATCGAGCATTCGGTCGCCGAGCGCCTGGATCAGCCCTGTCTGCTCGGCGACGGGCACGAACCGGTCCGGGCGCACGTCGCCCAACACCGGGTGCACCCACCGAGCCAACGCCTCGAAGCCGACCAGCTCATTGGTGTCGGAGCGACGCAACGGCTGATAGGCGACGCCGAGCTCGCGGCGCGCCACTGCGGCGCGGAGCTCGCGTTCGAGCAGTGCCCGCTCGGCAGCGTGCACCCGAAACACGTCGTCCACCACTTCGACGCAGTTGCGTCCTCGGTCCTTCGCCCGGTACATGGCCAGGTCGGCGTGGTGCATCAAGAGCTCGGCTGTGCTGTCCATGGGACCCGACTGTGCGACGCCGATCGAGACCGACACGTAGGTGTGCTCGCCGGCCACCTCGAACGGTTCGGCGATCGTCCGGCGGATCCGCTCGGCCAGTGCTTCGACGGTCTGGCCCGCGCTGTTCTGCTCGGCCAGCACCACGAACTCGTCGCCGCTCAGCCTGGCGACCACATCGTCGGACCGCAGGCAGGTGAGTAGCCGCGTCGCAACGGTGCTCAACAGCCGGTCGCCGACGATGTGGCCGTACGCGTCGTTGACGTGCTTGAAGCGATCGAGGTAGAGGAACAGCAGCGCGGGCCACCGCCCGGTAACCCGGGCCTGCAGCAACGACGCCTCGATCCGTTCGGTGATCAGCGCCCGGTTCGGGAGTGAAGTGAGCGGATCGTGGGAGGCCTGCCAGGCGAGCCGCTCGCGGGCGAGCTCGCGCTCGGCGTTGTCGTGCAGCACCACCAGGCCGCCGAGGTTCTGGTCGTCGTCGGCGAAGGGCACGACCACGACATCGGCTGACACCACGAGGTCCTTGGTCCACGGCGACGGACCGTGATGCAGCAGATGCGCTCGTCCAAGGGCCGACAGCAGCTTCGCGTCGCTTCGCTTCCACTGGTGCTCGGTCATGGCATGTTCCATCTCGACCGGCCCGACGAGCGGTGTGAGCTCGCCGTCGCCGGCAACCGCGAGCAGACACGTCTCGAGTTGGCGGTCGACGAGCGTCGAGCGAGCACCGAGCAGACGCATCGCTTCGGGGTTCACCGCGGCGATCCGTCCGGTTCGATCGAACACCACCAGTCCCGACGTGACCGATTCGAACACGAGCTGCATCCGGGTCCGCTCGCCGGCAAGCTCGATCTCGGAGCTCTGCTGCAGGGAATGGTTCAACTCACCCATCTCCCGCGACGAGATGTCGATCGCCCGTTCGAGCAGCTGCTTGCCCCGATCGGAATCGCGGTAGGCGCGATCGACTCGCTGCAGCAGCGCGTCCCACTGCTGTCCCGTGGGCGGATCGGTACCGATTTCGAGGCGCTTCAGCTGACGCCGCAGCAGGTGGTGGAGATCGTCTGGATCTGCCTTCGTGCTCATTCGCT
>VFMC01000455.1:0-620 GCA_006515795.1 Acidimicrobiaceae bacterium
ACATCAGCGGTGTTCCGGGCGTGAGCCCGGCACAGGAGGCCCGGGCCATCGCACTCATCGAGAGCTCGCTCGCCGAGCTGCCGAAGTACTCCGACACCGCCGCCGCAATCGCCGACGGGTACACCTCGATCGGCGACGCAGTCACCGGCACCGAGCACTACATCAAGCTGTCGCTCATCCAAGACGATGTGCTGCTCGACGCGACGCAGCCAGAGTCACTCGTCTACGCCGTCGACGGCGACGAGCGCACCCTCACCGGTGCCATGTACATCGCCAGCGCTCGGTCCACCGACGACCCCGAGCTCACGGCATGGGGCGGACCGCTGATGCAGTGGCACAACCACGGCGACCTGTGCTGGGATCGCGACGCCGATGGCGTAGCCAAAGTGGTCGGGCTCGTCGATGCCAGCGGCAAGTGCGCCCGCGGCGTCAACACCGGTGGCGCCAACCCGATGGTTCACGTCTGGATAACGCCCCACGACTGCGGCGTGTTCGCTGCCCTCGAGGGTGTCGGTGCCGGCCAAACCGCAGTGTCGGAGGCGGAGCGAGTCGACAAGTGCCAGCCCGAGCACGGCGAGCACGGCGCTGCTGCTGCCCCGACCCCGGTCCCCTACGACCCG
>VFMC01000455.1:631-5514 GCA_006515795.1 Acidimicrobiaceae bacterium
GCCGCCGAGAACCTGATCGCGGTCACCATCGTCAGGCTTCCCCAGTGGAGCGACTACAAGGTGGCCGAGGCCGCAGGCTTCCGCAGCATCGGCGACGGCATCACCGGGCACGAGCACTTCATCCAGTGGGACTGGATCAACGACGATGTCATTCTCGACCCCGACCATCCCGAGAGCCTCGTATTCGCACCACAACCAGATGGATCCAAGAAGCTGGTGAGCGCGATGTACATGCTGCCGAGCACCGTCGAGCTCGCCGACGTGCCCGACATCGGCGGCGCGTTGATGCAGTGGCACATCCACGACAACCTGTGCTTCAGCTCGGGTCCGGGCGCGCGGGTCGCCGGCCTCACCGACGCCGCCGGAGGATGTGCGCCGCCGCTCGTGAAGTTCGACCCGGCGCCGATGATCCACGTGTGGATCACCCCGCACAAGTGCGGGCCGTTCGCCGCGCTAGAGGGTGTCGGCGCAGGGCAGATCGACGACGGCGAAGAGCGCCTCTGCGATCACGCCCACGGCAGCCCCTGAGCACGCGCCGCGTTCGTCGCCCGGCAACGATCGTCGCTTCCAGCAGCCATCAACCCGGATTCGAGCGCCGTTCGGTATTCGGCGCGTGGCGTCGGTGGCCGAGACGACGCATGGGATCCCCAACTCGCGACTGACGATGATGGCGTGGCTCAGCGCGGCCCCGACGTCGACCACGACGCCGGCCGCCGGGACGAACAGCGGCGTCCACGACGGATCGGTGATCGGTGCCACGAGGATGTCGCCGGGCTCGAGCGATGTCGGGTCGTTGGAGTCGAGGATCACCCGGGCTATGCCTTCTGCCGAACCAGGGCACCCTGGCAACCCGGTCAGGACGTCGCCCACCGCGAGCAGCTGAGCTGCGGTTGCATCCCGTCGCGGCCAGGTTTCGGGACCATCGGTTCTACCCACGAAGATGAACGGTGGGACGAGTTCCTGCAAGTGCTGATACTCCGCGCGGCGGGTGCGGATGTCGTCGGTGAAACGATGCGGGTCGGCGATCAGTTGCGGCACCTCGTCGCGCTTGAGGAAACCGAAATCCTCGATCTCGTCGAACGCGCCGAGTTCCACCATCCGCCGGCCGAGCTCGCGCATCGGCATGCGCATCTCGTGGATGCAACGGATGTTGTTCGTCTTGGTGCGCTCGCGGCCGGGCAGCCAGGCGGCCGAACAGGCGATGGCCGCGGCGAGTTGGCCGTGGGTAGCCGGGTCGCCCTCCACCATGGCCAGCAGTTCCACCGCCGCGGCGCGGCGCTGTTCTGCCCGCTCGGCGTTGTGCAGAACCGGGTCGGCGTCGGCCGGCGCCAGGCGCATCCGGTCGATCGCGGCGCGGGCCAGTGAAGGGCGCGTCTCCCAGGTGGGAGACCGGGTCTCCCACTCGTTCGGGCCGCGGCTGCCGAAGTCGCGGAGGAACCGCTCGAACGCGGCAGTGAACTCGGCGGAGTCGGGGTCGAGTCGTGAGAGCGCCCACATCGCATGACTCGGCTCGGCGGAGTCCACATCGCCGATTCCGGCGAGGATCGGCATGATCAGATCGGCCCGCCCGACGGCAGTGGCCACAGCGCTGATCGCGCCGACCGGCACAGTCGCCATGTAGGTGGTGAACAGGTGATGCGCGAAGAGCTTGCGGTGCATCTGCACGAGCGACATGTAGCGCTCCCACAACTCGATGTCCGACAGCGTCGAGAGATCGGGCCTCGCCTCGCGGAGGGCGATGGTTTCGTTGCGATCGTCGGTGAGCTCGGTGAGGTCGGCGAGCGAGCTCTGCGCGAAGACCCATCCGAAGGTGGCGCCGATCTTCTCGGTCAGGTCGGGACGAACGTCGCCGTCCATCGTCTCGTACGGCGGGATGCCGGGCTGGGCCCCGAAGAACGTGTCGTCCATCGTCTGCCACGACAGGCCTGGGGCCCGCTCGCCGAACAGGCGGATGAGTGAGGCGTTGAGGTAGCACCACGCATCGCGCCAACCGAGCTCGGCCAGCCAGAGCGTTGTGTCGCTGGTGAGCGGTGTAACCGGATCGGGGAAGACCTCCCCCACGTTTGCCCGGGTGTAGAGCGGAAACCGTGCTGACAGGTCGGAATCGGTCACGTAGTAGCGGTCACCCATTTCGATGCCCCATTTTCGTCCCCCCAGACGTCGAGTAGCGACCGCATCGTAGTCACTACGCGCGTTTGTCATCAGCCGCCGACGACGACGAATCTTCACCGCGCCTCGGCTGACCGCTTCGGCAGATTGCCTGCGATCATGCAGGCATGCCGCAGTTCGCCGACCCAGCCGATCGTGCATGGGGAGCATTCACCGAGGAGCGACCGTGGGTGCTCGATCGCGAGCACATCCGGTGGCTTCCACTTGCCGAGCGCCTTCGCCGCGCCGCTCGGGCCGAGGTGCCGGTGCTCACCCGGCCCACCAGGGTGCCACCCGGCGCCAGGGTCGTCACCGTGGTCGGTGTTCTCGGTCGAGCGGTGCTGCCGTGGATCGTCCGCAAACGTCGCGGCCGATACCCGTCCCCCGAAGCCAGCCGCGCGGCCATCTCGCTTCGGCTGCGCAAGGCAGCCGAAAGACTCGGCCCCACCTACATCAAGCTCGGCCAGATCATCTCCAGCGGTGAAGGCCTCTTCCCCCCTGAGCTCGTCGCCGAGTTCAAGCTGTGCCGCGATCAGGTGCCGGCCGAGTCTTTCGACTCGGTTCGTCTCGTGGTGGAAGGCGACCTCGGGTGCCGGCTCGAAGACATGTTCTCCTCGTTCGAGCGCACGCCGCTCGCCGCGGCGTCGATCGCCCAGGTGCATGCGGCCACGCTCCACAGCGGCGAATCGGTCGTCGTCAAGGTGCAGCGACCGAGCGTGTCCACCTTCGTCCGCAAGGACCTTCGGGTGATGGCATGGCTGGCGCCACACCTGGTCGGCCGGATCCCGATCGCGGCGCTGGCCAACCCGCCGGCGTTGGTGGAGCTGTTCGCCGAGACGATCGTGGAGGAGCTCGACTTCCGGATGGAAGCCGCCAACATGATCGACGTCGCCTCGATGCTGCGCGAGCTGGGCCAGGACGGCTACGTCGTCCCACGCCCGCATCCCACCCTGGTCACCCGGCGGGTGCTGGTCATGCAGCGCCTCTCAGGCTTCAACTTCGACGACGTCGCCGGCATGAAAGACGCCGGCATCGACACCGAAGACGTCGTCCGCACCGCAATGGTGGCACTGATGGAGGGGGCGATGGTCTACGGCGTGTTCCACGGCGACCTGCATGGCGGCAACCTGTTCGTGCTCGCCGCACCACCAACGACGTGAGGGGCCAGATGGCGGCGATGCGCGACCTCGGGGCGCTCCCCGCCGATACCGACCTCGACGCCGTCATCGCCGATCTCCGCCTCGACCAACCAACGATCGACCCGACAACGCTCACCGGGGAGGAGTTGGTCAACGAGATGCAGCGAGTGGTGAAGGCGCTGCTCGGCTACGGGGCACGGATGCCCAAGGAGCTGATGCTCTACGTGAAGAACATGGTGTTCCTCGACGGGGCGATGGCTCGCCTCGCACCCGACCTCGACCTGATCGGCGAGATCGCCAAGATCTCGATGATGTTCGCCGAGCGCCATGGCGAACGACTCGGACGCGAGCTGGGCATCGACCACACCACGATCGAGCTCGACATGGACGGGGTGAAGGCCGGCTTCGGAGTCGACACCACCACCGAATCGCTCACCTACCGCGAGCTGCAGGCCCGCCGCGACCTGATCAGCAAGCGGATGCGCGACCAAGTCGGCCGCTGAACTCCCAACTTTGTCGGTCTCGACCGGTTCAGCCGGTCAGGATCGACAAGGGTCGGATGACGGGTACATTCGAGGGCCGTGCGCCTGGTCATTGCTCGCTGTTCCGTCGACTACGCCGGGCGACTCACCGCACACCTGCCCGAGGCCGTCCGGCTGATCATGGTGAAGAACGACGGCTGCGTCGCCATCCATGCCGACGGAGGCGCGTACAAGCCGCTCAACTGGATGAACGCACCGAACGTGCTCTCCGATCACGGCGACCACTGGACGGTCATCAACCCGAAGGGCGAGACCCTCACCATCACACTCCACGAGGTGATGAGCGACGTCGCCCATCAGCTCGGCGACGACCCGGGCCTGCAGAAAGACGGTGTCGAAGCACATCTCCAGGAGCTGCTCGCGGCGTCGCCGCAGGCCATCGAGAATGGCCTCACGCTGGTACGGCGCGAGTACCCGACCGCAATCGGTCCGATCGACCTGGTCTGTCGCGACACGTCAGGTCAGGTTGTGGCGATCGAGGTGAAGCGTCGCGGCGAGATCGATGGCGTCGAGCAGCTCGGCCGCTACATCGAGCGGCTGCACCTCGATTCGTCGCTCGGCGAGGTGCGCGGCGTCTTCGTGGCCCAGGTGGTGAAGCCGCAGGCCCGAGTGCTGGCCGAAGCACGCGGGTACCGGGTCGTCGAAGTCGACTACGACGAGCTCCGCGGCTTGCGCCCGGCCGACCTCCGGCTCTTCTGAGCAAGCCCCACGAGATCTGGGCCGATTCCGTCTCGGCGGCCGAAACGATTTCGGCCCAGATCCGCGGGGAGCGCGTACCGCGGGGAGCGCGAACCGCGGGGAGCGCGAACCGCGGGCGCGGCGGGCGTACGGCGACGTGGCAACCTTGCAGGATGCGCCAGGTCACGGGAGTCGTGCAGCACTACGCATGGGGAGACACCACGTTCATCCCCACCTTGCTCGGTCAGCCCGTCGACGGCCGACCATGGGCAGAGCTGTGGCTCGGCACCCACCGCGGTGGCCCGGCGATCCTGGAGGGCGACGTGTCGCTGTTCGGGGTGAGCGGAGAGCTGCCGTACCTGCTGAAGGTGCTGGC
>VFMC01000456.1 GCA_006515795.1 Acidimicrobiaceae bacterium
GTTGAGGTCGACGGCAACGGCGGTCCCCAGGTCGACGCCGCTCCTGCGCAGCAGCGCCGCGGCGTCGGCGGTGACGATGCCGGCGAGCATGTTGCCGGCGCAGACCGGGTGCAGCTCGGCGGCGCCTGTGGCGATGACCACCTCGTGGGCGTGAAGGTGCAGCATCGACGGCGTCGGGCCGCCCACGCGCACGATCACCTGCGGTCCCGGATACACACCGACCACGTCGTGCCCGGTGTGCGAGTCGAGCACCACGACCTCGCGTCCGGTGAGGCGCTCGGCCTCGGCGACGGCCAGACCCGAGGCGCCTGCTCCGATCACCACCAGGTCGACGTGCTCGCGGCGCACGGGAACAGCGCTGTGGCCGGGCGATTGCACCGGGTTGGGAGGGCCGTCGAGCTGCAGCGGCGGCCCTCCGACGGCCGGGTGCCTGCGCACGCGCAGCCCGGGCGTGGCCGCGGTGAGACAGGTGCGGGTGTACGGCACCCCGTCGACGTCGGCCGAGCAGTTGCCGCAGTCGCCGGCGAGGCACAGGGTGCCACCGTGCTGCGGGTGGCCACCCGATCGCAGCACGGCCACCGCCACCGAGTCGCCCTCGACGTATTCGATCGGTTGGTCGTCGAGCGCGAACCGCATGGCCTGGCACCATATAGGTTGCCGACGATGATCGCCCGCCTGCGAAGCCGACCGGAAGTGCGCTTCTTCGCGGCCCTGTGGAGCGCTGCACCGGCGCAAGCCGCGGCGTGGTGGAGCCTGGTGGTGCTCCGCGGTGTGCTGCCGGCGATCACCTCGGTGGGCTTCGGATGGCTGGTCGGCTCGATCGAAGATCGCGCCTCGCTCACGGCGCCGCTCATCGTCGTGGGCGCCGCTTTCACCGCGTCGCTGGTCGTGCACCCGATGCACCAGATGGTGAGCTCGAACGCCGGGAGCAGCCTCGCCGCCCACCTCTACGACCGGCTGATGGACGTGTGCGTCACCCCCGACGGCATCGCCCACCTCGAGCGGCCCGAGCTCACCAACGACCTCACGATGGCCCGCGACTTCGATCTCGGCATGATGGGTCCGCCCCTCGACATCTCGATGGACTTCGTTGCCGGCGGGCTCGTCGAGCTCGTGGTCGGCCTCGCAGCCTCGGTGCTGCTGTTCGGGTTCAACTGGTGGGCGCCGCCGGTTCTGCTGCTGGCGTGGGGGTGCACCCACTGGTTGCTGCGCGAGAGCGGGGTCTGGCGCGATCGCGAAACCGCCGAGGTCAGGACAGCCCAGCGACATGCCGAGTACTCGTACCGGCTGGCTGTGGATGCGTCACCGGCGAAGGAGCTGCGCTTGTTCGGGCTCGCCGGCTGGGTGACCGAGCGCTTCATCGCAACCCGCCGCCGGCTCTACGACCTGCAGTACGACGCCACCCGGCTGCGCGAGAAGTCGGTAGCGCTCTGCGTCGGCATCGTGTTGGCTGCCAACCTGGTCGTGTTCTGGACGATCGCCGACGCGGCCGCCGACGGCGCCCTCACCACCGGCCGGGTCGTCGTGTTCGTGCAGGCCGCGATCGGCGTGTCGGCGATTGCGTTCGGCGGCTTGAACTGGGCCCTCGACGGGGCGAGTGCTCCCGTAGCCGCACTGCGTCGGCTCGAAGCGGCGGTCGCCGCCCAGGCCGACGTTCGAACCGGCGATGGCACGTTGCCCCGCGGTGCTGTGCCGCCTGTACGACCCCGACAGCGGTTCGATCGAGATCGACGGCACGGCCCTCGACCAGCTCGACCCGTCGGCGTGGCGTGGCCATGTGACCGCCGTGTTCCAAGACTTCATCAGGTTCGAGCTGTCGCTGCGAACCAACGTCGCACCCCAGGGCGCGCCCGACGACGACATTCGCGCCGCGCTCGCCGACGCCGGCGCCGATCAGCTCGCCAACGGCGATCTCGACTGCATCCTGTCGAAGGGCTATCCCGGCGGCACCGACCTCTCGGGCGGTCAGTGGCAGCGCATCGCCCTCGCCCGGGCGCTCTGTGCCGTACGCCAAGGTGCGGGCGTGGTGCTGCTCGACGAGCCGACGGCGCAGCTCGACGTGCGTGGCGAGGCGGAGATCTTCGAACGGGTCCTCGCGGCGACGCGGCACTGCACCACGATCCTCATCTCGCACCGGTTCTCGACCGTCCGCCTCGCCGACCGGATCTGCGTGATGGAGCACGGCAAGGTGATCGAGTTGGGCTCGCACGACGAACTGATGGCCGTCGGTGGTCGCTACCACACGATGTTCCAGCTCCAGGCAGCGCGGTTCACCGAGTACGACGACGCCGGCGAGGAGGTGCTCCATGAAGCCCTCTGACGGCGATGCCGGCAAGATCGACAGCGACCTGCCCAGGGCGATCCCCTCGCTGTTGCGCACGTTCCGACTCGGCTACCGGGCCGAACCGCGGTTGTTGGCCACTTCGCTCGGTCTGGCGCTGCTGATGATGC
>VFMC01000457.1 GCA_006515795.1 Acidimicrobiaceae bacterium
GACCCTTCTACGACGCCGAGCTCGTCGCCGTCGACCGGCTCGTCACCTTGGTCATCGACGCGCTCCCAGCCGGCGCCGCGCTGGTGGTCACCGCCGACCACGGGCAGGTGCACGTCGGGGAGCGAACCGTCACGGTGGCGGCCGAAGTTCGACGTCACGTGGCGAGGAGCTCGGGCGAGGGCCGGTTCCGGTGGCTCCACGCCAAGACCGGCGCCACCGCCGATCTTCACGAGCTGGCCCGCCACCACCACGATGACGTCGCCTGGGTCGTCACCCGCGAGGAGACCCTCGACGAGCACTGGTTCGGTCCGGTCGTCAGCCCGCC
Organism: Acidimicrobiaceae bacterium; assembly: GCA_006515795.1. Classification (GTDB taxonomy): domain Bacteria; phylum Actinomycetota; class Acidimicrobiia; order Acidimicrobiales; family Ilumatobacteraceae; genus VFMC01. The sequence goes on from VFMC01000457.1 coordinate 326, forward strand.
CGTGCAGGCTCGGCTAGGAGATGTAGCGCTCGTTGCCCGTGACGACGTGAGCTTCGATGACCCGGCCGACTCCGGGCCGTTCCCGCTGATCTGCCGCCACGGCTCGCTCACCGCGGCCGAGGTGTATGTTCCACTGGTCGCCGCCGTCAACTGAGCGGCCGTCACGTCGGCATCAAGCACCGTCTCGCCAACCACCGTCTCGCCAACCAACAGAGAGCACCTTCGATGACCAGTCAATCCGAGTCCGCGCCCGAGTCCGAGCCCGTGGGTGCAGTCGAACGCGGCGAGTTGGTAGACGCCACCGGCAAGACCCAGCCGCGTTCCGAGCAGCTCGAGACCGTGTCGGAACCCGCAAAGGTCATGCGGATCGGCTCGATGGTGAAGCAGCTCCTCGAGGAGGTTCGCACCGCTCCCATCGATCAGGCCAGCCGCGAGCGACTCGCGGAGATCTACGAACGATCGATCGTGGAGCTCAGCGAAGCGTTCTCACCCGACCTGCAAGACGAGCTGCACAACCTCGCCCTGCCGTTCCGCGACGGCGAGGTGCCGTCGGAATCGGAGCTGCGCATCGCCAAGGCGCAGCTCGTCGGTTGGCTCGAAGGACTCTTCCACGGCATCCAGGCAACGCTGTTCGCGCAGCAGCTGGCGGCTCGCCAGCAGCTCGAGCAGATGCGCCAGCTCCCCCCTGGGGCGATGGGCCAAGGTGGCGCCGAGTCCGGCCTGGCCGCCAACGAGCGCCCCGGCACGTACCTCTGAGCAGGGACGGACGTCAATCGCCCACCGACCGTTGTACCTACCCGACGTCGCGGGCTAGCGTCGACGAATCACATCGATGTAAGTCGGCTCAGAGAAGGAGGGGCAGGGATTGGGCGATTCGTTCACCCATCTGCACGTCCACACCGAGTTCTCGATGCTCGACGGAGCTGCCCGGCTCGACGAGCTCGTGGCCAAGGCGGTCGCCGATGGCCAACCGGCGATCGGCATCACCGATCACGGCAACATGTACGGGGTGCTCGAGTTCTACAACCTTCGAGACCCGCACCGAGCGGCCGGCGCGACGTGGTCGTCTCGACGATTCGGGCGGCGACACCGAGGGTGGCAGGAAGCTCTACTACCACCTCACCTTGCTGGCCGAGACCGATCAGGGTTACCGGAACCTCATCCAGCTCGCCAGCCTGGCCTTCCTCGAGGGCTACTACTACAAGCCGAAGATCGACTGGGAACTGCTCGAGAGGCACCACGAGGGAATCATCGCCACCACCGGATGCCTCGGTGGTCACGTGCTGCAGTCGCTTCTGAACGGTGACGACAGGGGCGCCCTCGCCAAGGCGGGTCGGCTGCAGGACATCTTCGGCAAGGACAACCTGTTCGTCGAGTTGCAGGACCACGGTCTCCCGGCGCAGCGCGAGACCAACCCCAAGCTGATCGAGATCGCCCGCCGGATCGGCGCCCCGCTGATCGCCACCAACGACTCGCACTACACCCATCAACACGACCACGAGGCTCACGACGCCTTGTTGTGCGTGCAGACCAGCGCGCTGCTGAGCGATCCGAAGCGCTTCAAGTTCGAAGGCACCGAGCACTACCTCAAGACCGCCGCCGAGATGCGCCATCTTTTCCGCGATTACCCGCAGGCCTGCGACAACACACTCTGGGTGGCCGAGCGCGCCGACGTTTCCATCGAGTTCGGCAAACCGCAACTCCCGAACTTCGAGGTCCCCGAGGGCTTCGCCGACGATGCTGCCTACCTCGATCACCTCGCCTGGCAGGGCGCCAGGCAGCGGTGGGGCGACGCCTTGCCCGCCGCCGTCGTCGAACGCCTCGCCTACGAGTTGTTGACGATCAAGAACATGGGGTTCGCGAGCTACTTCCTCATCGTCTGGGACCTCATCAAGCACGCCAAGGACACGGGCATCCGGGTCGGGCCCGGTCGTGGTTCGGCAGCGGGCTGCGCCGTTGCCTACTGCCTGCGCATCACCGACCTCGACCCGATCCGCTACGACCTGCTCTTCGAGCGCTTCCTCAACCCGAGTCGGATCGAGATGCCCGACATCGACATGGACTTCGACTCGCGATACCGCGACGAGATGATCCGCTACGCGGCCGAGCGCTACGGCCGCGACCACGTGGCCCAGATCATCACCTTCGGCACGATCAAAGCCCGCAACGCGGTGCGCGACGCGGCGCGCGTGCTCGGGTTTCCGTACGGCGTCGGCGACAAGGTCGCCAAGGCGATGCCGCCGCTCGTGATGGGGCGCGACACGCCGCTCAAGTACTGCTTCGAGGAGCACCCCCAGTACCTCGATGGTTACAAGGCGGCCGGCGAGTTGCGAGCGATGTACGCCACCGACCCCGACGTGCAGCGCGTGGTCGATGTGGCCAAGGGACTCGAGGGCCTGAAGCGCAGCGACGGCATCCACGCCGCGGCCGTGGTGATCACGAAGGACCCGCTCACCACCTACCTCCCGATCCAACGCAAGCCTGAAGCAGGTGTGGCGCCGGAAAACGCACCGGTCGTCACCCAGTTCGAGATGCACGGTGTTGCCGAGCTCGGGTTGCTGAAGATGGACTTCCTGGGCCTCCGCAACCTCGATGTCATCACCGACACGCAGAACATGGTGCGGGCCACAAAAGATCCTTCCTTTCGAGGACGTCTCGGCTGTCCTCGCGCTCTACCGGCCCGGACCGATGAGCGTGAACATGCACTACGACTACGCCGACCGCAAGAACGGCAGGCAACAGGTCGAGTACTTCCACGACGACGCGAAGGAGGTGCTGGGCGACACCTACGGCCTGATGATCTACCAGGAGAGCGTCATGCGCGTCGCTCAGAAGTTCGCCGGCTACTCGCTCGCCGATGCCGACAGCCTGCGCAAGGCGATGGGCAAGAAGAGCCGCGAGGTGATGGCCAAGGAGCGCTCGTCGTTCGAGGCGGGATGTGCGCGCATGGGGTACGGCCGCGAACTCGGCGAGAGCCTGTTCGACGTCATCGCCAAGTTTGCCGACTACGCCTTCAACAAGAGCCACACCTTCGGGTACGGGCTGGTCACGTACCAGACCGCCTACCTGAAGGTGCATTACCCGGTCGAATACTTGGCCTGCCTGCTCACGAGTGTCAAGAGCAACCTCGACAGGGCGGCGATCTACCTCA
>VFMC01000062.1 GCA_006515795.1 Acidimicrobiaceae bacterium
CGCGCGCCCTGCTCGGCATCGACTTGCCGGCGCCGGCGCCGGTTGTTTGGCAGGGTGGTCTGTGGTCACGCGCCAAGCAGGCGCTGGGCGACGCGACCGGGTGGAAGGGGCTCGCCTACGGGGCGATCATGTTGCCCTTCGGCGTGCTCACCTTCACGGCGACGGTTGTTCTGTGGACCGTGGCCTGGTCGCTGGCCACGCTGCCGGCGTGGGCATGGGCGGGCGACGAGATACCCACGTTCCGAGTAGGCGGCACCACGTACGACCTCACCGGATGGGCCACGGCCGGCGCCGCCGGGTTTGCGTGCCTGCTGGGACTGGTGCTCGTCGCGGTGCTGCCGCGCGCCATCCATGGCTTGGCGATGGGTGACGGCGAGCTGATCCGCGCCCTTCTCACCGCGGGCGACAGGGAGGTGCTCGAGCAGCGCGTGAGCGAGTTGGAGGTGAGTCGCGAAGCGTCGGTGGAGTCTTCGGCCGGCGAGCTGCGCAGGATCGAACGCGACCTCCACGACGGTGCTCAGCAACGGCTGGTGAGCCTGGCGATGAACCTCGGCATGGCCAAGGAGCGCCTGCGCGACAGCGACGACGCGCGCGTCCGCGAGATGGTCGACGGCGCGCACGATGAGGCCAAGCAGGCCATCGCCGAGCTGCGCGATCTGGTGCGTGGGATCCATCCGGCCGTGCTCACCGATCGAGGTCTCGACGCGGCTGTGTCGGCGCTGGTGGCCCGCTGCCCCGTGCCCGTCACGTTGCACAGCGATCTGCCGCGAAGGCTGCCCGCGGCGGTGGAGGCCACCGCCTACTTCGTGGTGGCCGAGGCGCTCACCAACGTGGCCAAGCACAGCCGCGCCCGCTCGGCGCTCGTCCGCCTTGCCGAGCGAGCGTCACCCGACGGTGCGCGCCTGGTGGTGGAGGTCCACGACGATGGCGTCGGTGGAGCCACCGAGGGCGCCGGGGGCGGGCTGCGCGGACTGCGCGACCGGGTGACCGGAGTGCAGGGCCGGTTGCGGATCGCCAGCCCCGATGGAGGCCCTACGGTCGTGATCGTGGAGCTGCCGTGCGGATCGTGATCGCCGAGGACTCGGTGCTGTTGCGCGAGGGCATCACACGCCTGCTGGCCGAGTACGGCCACGAGGTGGTCGCCGCCGAGGGCGATGCCAGCCGGCTGCTGGATGTGGTGCTGCATCACGCACCCGACCTGGTGATCGTGGATGTGCGGATGCCGCCCGCCGCGTGGCCGAGGGCGGCACCGCTCTCGATCCCGAGGTGGTGGCGCAGCTGTTGGCCCGAAGCCGCCGTCGCGATCCGCTCGACTCGCTGACCCCACGCGAACGGGAGGTGCTGTCGCTGATGGCGCAGGGCTTGTCGAACGCGGCGATCGCCGGCGAACTGGTGGTGAGCGGCGGCGCGGTGGAGAAGCACATCTCGTCGATCTTCACCAAGCTCGGGTTGCCGCCCTCCGAGCTCGAACACCGACGAGTGCTCGCCGTGCTGCGCTACGTGTCGGAGGGATAGCGGGAGGGCATCCTCGATGCTCAGGGGTAGTAGCCGGCGAGTTTCGCCGGAGCGGCCTACCGTTCATGATCTGCACCTCCTGATCAGAACGGAATTGGGCTCACGTTCAGAACGTTCGCCCCCGGGCGACAGGTTCCGGGCCGGCTACGTGCTCAACACCGGGCCGGTCGCCTACCGCCTCGACGACCGCATCGCCGTCGTGCCCATCGATCGACTCTGGCACCCCGTTCCACGCCGCAAGTAGCGACTGGCCGCTCGAGCGACGTTCACAGTCGTTCAGCCACGTCGGCGGCCCGAGGTGCCGTTCGGCCCTCCGGTCGGCGGCTTCGTGACCGGTTGGGTCAGCGCTGGAGGAGCGAGCGAGCGATCTGCTCGCCGATCATCACCGCCGGCAGGTTCGTGTTCCCTCGAGGGATCTGCGGCATCAGGCAGACATCGGCCACGACGACACCCGCAACGCCGTGCACTCGGCCGGTGGCGTCGCAGACCGAACCCGCGTCGGTGCCCATCCGGCAGGTGCCGACCGGGTGGTAGTAGTGCGCCACCTGATCGCGGATCGCCTGGTCGGTCGACATGTCGGTGAATCGGTTTCCGAGCACCGAGGCCAGCACCGGGTGGTCGAGGAGTTGCTCGGCGAGAACGAGGCCGTCGCGGAGCACCGCGAGGTCGTGCCCAGCAGGATCGTTCAGGTAGCCGTGGTCGATCTCGGGGGCGACGGTTGAGTCGCTGCTGATGATGCGCACATGGCCGCGGCTCTGTGGCGTCATGCAGGCGACCTCGACGTGAGCGCGACCGTGCAGGAAGCTCGTCTGATCGCTGGCGCACACCGGGAACACGTGGGTGTCGTACAGACCATCGATCGCCAGGCTGGAGATCGCTTTGCCGAGAGTCTGCTCCTCGGGCAGGAACCCGGTGGCAGCGGCCTCGTCGAGCCACTGTTGCAGGTCGGCGCCGACGGCCCGGTCGGCGTGGACCATCGGGTGGTCGTGCAGGTTCTGCCCGACTCCGGGCAGGGCCGCGGCGATTTCGATGCCGAGGGAAGCCAACAGCTCGGGGTCGCCGATGCCCGAGCGCTGCAGGATCGCCGGTGTGCCGTAGGCGCCGCCTGTCACCGCCACCGTCGCGCCCTCGGCCATCCATGCCTCGCCGTTTCGGCGCCCTTGTCTTCGGCCGTGCACGCGGACGGTTCCTGCGCCGGTCTCGATCCGGTCGACCAGCACCTCGTCGACGATCTGCAGGTGACCGCCGTCGCGCACGGGGTCGATGTAGGCGAAGCCCGCGTTCCAACGTGTGGTCCCGACCACGTTGACTGTCTCCAAACCGAACGAGTCGTTCGCGTCGAGGTCGCAGAGATCGTCGGCCATCCGCCACCCGATGTGAGCGGCGGCCTGCATGCAGCGAGCATGAAACGGACCCACCTCGTCGGGCTGATACGTGCGCACCCGCATGCGGCGGATCACCTCGGCGAACAGCGGTGCGACATCGGCGGCCGACCAGCCGGGCAGGCCCCAGGCGTCGTAGTCGACGCGGTGACCAACGGCGGCGATCGCCCCGTTGTGCGACGAGCAGCCGCCGATCACCCGCGCCCGCTCGAAGGTCCATCGGCCCGACGTGTACCCCCAGTCGTGGGTGGTGGCGAGCATCCGGGCGTCGATCAGCTCGGTGGGCCAGAGACCCGACCGGAAGGGGCCGTAGTCGGGACCGGCCTCAACGAGCAGCACGTCGCGACCGGCTTCGGCGAGTCGCCCAGCCAGTGCGCATCCGGCGGATCCCGCCCCGATCACCACGAACGTCGCCTGTGCTGCCGGCGTGCCCTGCCCGTTCCCCATGGGCCGAAACATAACGTGCGCACAGATGATGCTCAGGCGGAGGTCTGCCAACGTCTGCGCGACGCCACTGGTTGCTGACGACGCCAGACGCCGACTTCCATGCAGGGTGCAGCGCCGTCGGCTGAACCGAAACCCCGAACGGCACAGACCGACATGTGACCTGGAGCCCAGAGAGAGAATCGAACTCTCGACCTTTTCATTACGAGTGAAATGCTCTGCCGACTGAGCTATCTGGGCGCAGCCGGGGAGTCTAACGAACTGCTCTCGGATCTCGCCGAAAATTTGGAGCCGCGGCGCGACCGTCGCTTGCCACTCATCACGCCGTGCTCGGCACAGCGATCGTGACGGCCGGCGACCCATCGGGCAGCGCGACGCACAGCAACGTCTCGGCAACTTCCCGACCGGTGGCGGCGCGCAGCGCTCGGGCGTACGCGTGCAGCTGCGTGCGGTAGCGGTCGGCCAGCGTGTCGGCGGTCTCGAGCACGTGGTCGGTCTTGAAGTCGACCACCACGAACCGACCGGCCTCCAACCACACCGCGTCGATGATGCCGTAGATGCCCTCACCGTCGGGTGTGCCGCCGTCGGTGACCCAGCCGCCCACGTACATCTCTCGGCGCACGGTCGACACCGTGGAGGCTGCAGCCATGCGGGCGAACACGTCGCTGGCGATGATCGACTCGACCAGACGGAGCACGTAGGAGTGCAGTCGTTCGGGCACCTCCTCGGCGATGCACTGCTGCTGCACGAGTTCGGCAAGAGCGCGCCGAGGGTCGGGCAACGCGATGGTCTGCACCACGCCGTGCACGGCCCGACCGACGCGGGTTCCGTAGCGACCGATCTGGTCGGGCAGGGCCGCGTAGGGCCGAGGCGGTTTGCTGTGGATGCTCTCCACGGCGGAACCTGTGTCGCCGGCCGCCACATCGGCCGCCACATCGGCGACGCCTGCTGTGGACTCCACCGCCGGCGACGCGTCGTCGTCGCCATGCCGTAGCTGCGTTGCCGACCAACTGGAACGGACGCGCCAGGTGACGGCACGGTCGGCGGGACGGTCGGTGCGGTCGCTCAGCTCGGACATCGGCGGACGATCGACCACGGCCAGGGGCGGGAAGTCGATGGCGGCATCGGCGAAATCGGGTTGCAGGTGCGGGATCAGTTCGGCGGCCGAGTTCGGCCGGGCGCGCTTGCCGTGGTGCAAGCAGATCACCAGGTGATCGCGCGCCCGAGTGCACGCCACGTAGGCGAGCCGTGCGGCTTCGAGCATGGCCAGGTTGCGCTCGTGGCCGCTGGTGAAGTCGAGCGTGGCGATGCGACCCACCTTCATCGCGACCACCCGCTCGCCCTCGGCAGTGGTGTGGAACGAGGCGCGCACACTGTCGCCCGTCGGCCGCTGCCGACCGAGCCCGGCCGCGATCACCACAGGGAACTCGAGACCTTTGGCCGCGTGAACGGTGAGCACGTGCACGGCGTCTTCGTCGGTCTCGTCGGTGGTGACGTTGCTGCGGTCGTCGTTCTCCACCCGCATCGCCACCCAACGCAGGTACTCGCCCAGCGAGCCACCCGTCTGCTCGAACCACCAGCGAGCCTCGTCGAGCACCAGGCGGAGACGTCGCCAGGTGGTGGTGGGCGCGCCATCGATCAGCGAAGCGGCGTGCGACCACGTGTCGCTGGCGATCTCGGCGAGCAGATCGGGCACCGGCACGCGGTGCCGAGCGTCGCTCCACCGGCGCAACTGGGCGAGTGCCGACAGCACGGCCGGATGGCCGGGCCGATCGGCATCTCCGAAGGGACTCCAGCTTCCGCCCGCCCGCCGGTGCTCGAGCAGTTCGATGTCGCTGATCGCCAGCACCGAGGTGCGCAGCGCGGCGACCGCGGTGATCGGCGACGCCGTGTCGTTGACCGCGGTGAGCACCCGCAACAGGTCGCGCGTCTCGCGGGTGTCGTACAGCAGGGCGCCGCCCTCGATCACGTATGGGATGCCGGCTCGGCGCAACGCCGGTTCGAGATGGGTGAGGTCGGCTCGCGTGCGGACGAGCACGGCGATGTCGGTGTAAGCCGCTGGCCGCTCGCCGGCATCGTGGCGGCAGATCCAAGTACCGCGCGCGGTGGCCACCACCCGGGCGATGTCGTGCGCCTGCGCCTGAGCGGCGAGGTCGGCCGGACCATCGAGCTCGCCTCCGACCACCATCACCGTGGCCGGCGCATCGGGCACGTGATCGAGCAGCGGAGAGAACGCCACCTGCCCTGTGGCTGCGTCGGCCTGGAACCACCGCTCGAACACGGAGTTCAACCAGTGGAGCACGCCCGGTCGGGAGCGGAAGTTGGTGCTCAGCTGCAGCGGGGTGACGTGGGGGAGGGCACGCAGTCGCTCGAACAGGCCGACGTCGGCTTCGCGGAACCCATAGATCGACTGCTTGGGGTCGCCGACCGCGAACAGAACCGGCGCGGGGGCGTCGTCGCGTGGTGCTGTGAGCGCGTGGACGATGTCGTACTGGACCACATCGGTGTCTTGGAACTCGTCGACGCACAGGTGGCTGATCTCACCGCGAAGATGTGCGCACAACCCGGGTCGCCGGTCGAGCAGGCGGCGGGTAAGCACCAAGATGTCGTCGAACGACAGGCTGCCGCTCTGGTACCGGGCGTGCGCCTCGCGCACCACCAGTGGAACCAGCACCTGGAGCACGTGACGCACTGCGCAGTCGTCGACGGTGGTGAGCAGGGAGTCGACCAGCTGCTTCACCCGGTCGCGGACCGGCTTGGCCGCGGTGCCACCGTTGTTGCCGAGGGCGCGGGTGCTGGGGATGCAGTCGCGAGCGGCAGCCATCGAGTCGCATGCGAGGAAGGCGTCGATCGAAGGTTGCATCTCGCCCAGCTTCTCGCGCAGCTTGTCGGGCACGGTGGTGTCGTTGGCGAGGGCGGTGATGCTGTGCAGTGCTGTGTGACACGGTGCCTGCCACTCGGGTGGGGTGATGAACGTGACCTCGTCGAAGCGGTCCCACTGCTGATCGATCAGGCCGATCAGCGCGTCGAAGTGGAACATGCCGTTGACGGCGACCAGGACATCGAGGGCCTGGCGCAGCGTCGGGTCGTCGCGCTCGGCAATCGCGTCGAAGAACGCGTTGCGGACTCGGTGGGCGCGCTCGACCGAATCGGTGCCCGACAGCAACTCGTCCTGGGTGGCGAACACCGGGGGCAGGCCGGCTTCGAGCGGGTGACGGCGCAGGATCGACAGGCAGAACGAGTGGATGGTGCCGACTGACATCCGTTCGATGGCTGGGAGGTGCTCGGCCGGCAACTTGACTCGCAGCTTGTTGACGAGGTCGCGGGCGGCCCTGTCGGTGAAGGTGATGGCCACCAGGCCCGCCGGGTCGCACCCCGCGTGCAGAGCCTGTTCGAGGCGACGGATGAGCGTTTCGGTCTTGCCGGCACCTGCCCCGGCCGAGACGACGAACGACGTGTCGATGTGGTGCTGGGCGCAATCGCGGGCCTGTTGATCGGGCAGCTCGGGCTGCGCGTGGAAGGTGAGGCTGAGCTGCTCGACGCTCATTCGTCGGGCCCATCGGTGACGAGGGCGTGCCATTCGAGGCGGCGCTGGTTGATCTCGAACGTGCCGAGACCATCGGGAGCGCACACCTCACAACCCCATTGGCCGACCTGTCCGGGTTCGAACACGCCTTCGGCGACGGCGTCGACGATCTGGTGCACCCGCGCATGCAACTGGGCGATGACCTGATCGGTGATCGCGAGGGTGATGTCGGCATCGGGCTCGGGGCGGCCGACGAACCGGTATGCGGCCCGGCTGACGGGCTGGTGCATGAGCTGTTCGACTGCCCATCCGTAGAATGCCAACTGGAGCTTGTCGCGGTCGGGGCCGAGGGGATCGAGCTCGGTGATCTTCCTGAACGGATCGGCCCTACCCGACTTGAGGTCCATCACCCGCAGCGA
>VFMC01000458.1 GCA_006515795.1 Acidimicrobiaceae bacterium
TGTTGGTAGAACTCGAACGGATCGAAGTAGAAGCCTCGGAACCCGCCGGTGACGTCGGAGCCGAGCAGCACGCCTCGTTCCCCGAACCCGGCGGCCGTGTGGAACGGGTACACCGAGCGCAGATGGGCGAGCGTCGACCGGGACCAGTCGACGGGCACACCGGGGCCGCCTCCGAGTCGAGTGACCGGCTTGTCATCAGGGTCACGGTGTGTTCTTGATCGGTCGGCTGGCCGTCGACCCTTGTGCCGGCTGGCGTGGCCGATCACCTGCGATGGGCGCTGACGTTGCTTGCGCTGGTCGGCTGCTGCTGTCACGTCCAAACCCCGCGTCGAACTGATCGGCCGAGGGGGAGCGAGGCGACCCATCCTTCGCCTTGGCGGGCGGCGACGGGGCGGACGTCGAGCATTGATTGCGCGGCGTCTTGCTCGACTTGTGCGCAGGCGTCGTCGAGTTCGTCGATTGTGGCGGCGGTGACGGTGAGCAGGCCGACGTGACGGAACTCCGGATGCCCTGCAGCGAGTTCTTCTTCCCGGGTTTCGATGTCGGCGATCCGGCGGCGCTCGCGCGCGGTCGGCCGGAAGCCTTTGCGTTGCTTGTCGTCGCGGTCGGTCTCGAGTGACGTGAGCTGCCGGTTGGCTGCACGGGCGGCGTGCCCGATCGGTACCGGTTCCATGACGACGGTCAAGGTTCGTGTCTGCCCGCCGCCGGTCAGCAGTGGCGCGAGCCAGTCGGCAGGGACGGGAAGCATCGGCCAGCCGACGATCCGGTACGTGCGATGCACGGATGCGTCGACTCGTGCGTGGAACCAGTCGCACTCGACGGCCATCGGTCCCCACTCGGCCACACCCCGTCCCGCGATCGCTGCGAGCGACCGGGGGACGGCGGCGTGTTCACGGGTCGGGTCGGATCGCACCCTGATTGCTGTCGCCAACTCTGCCGGCGACATTGGCGGCGACACCACCAGTCCCGCTGTCGACAGTCGGGCGGCCAGCAGGTCGACCTCACCTGAGAGCACCACGAGCGCCGCTGCAACCGTTGATGCTCCTCGCCGGGCGCGGACTCGACGAAGATCGACCGTGACCGTGAGCAGCACATCGTGGGCGATCGTCGAACGGTCGAGCGTGTCGAGCAGATCGGCGTAGTCGGCACCCGCCGTTGTGGCGCTCGTGGGTCGGGTCGCCACGCCGGCGAGGAACTGGCGATGCGTGCCGACACCGACCGGGTGCGCCCACTCCTGCCAGGTGACCCGGGTGACCGGGCATCGGTCGCGGGCGAGCGGAGCGAGCGCAGCGCCCCACCCGGCAAGCATCCCGTCCTGTTCGAGCGCGCTCGACGCGGCGAAGCCATCACCGAGCACGCCGATCACCATCGAGACCGTCCCGGCCGTTCGATCGCGCACCACACCGACGCTCGCCGTGCTGCCCGCCCAATCGACCGAGGTCTCGATCAACTCAAGCCCCACAAGCTCCGCTGGAAGGACATCGTCGAAGCCCGAGCTGGCACCGATCAACGAGCGGCGCGCCCATACACCGCGCCCTCGCAGTCGTCGCAGCCCAAGGTGTGCTCCCGGGGCGGCGATGTCGTACAGCGGTGTGTGCCGCCAACGGCCGAACGACGCGACCGATGCGAAAGTCAGACCGATAAGCCCGACGAGGGGCAACTCGATCATCAGTG
>VFMC01000459.1 GCA_006515795.1 Acidimicrobiaceae bacterium
GTGACGGTCACCGACAGCACGAGGGCGACGGCGCCTGCCGGCAGGCCGCAGCGCCCGGCGGCGTCGACGACGATCTCGGTGCGTGCCGGCACCCGTTCGGACTGTCCACCCGGAGAGGTCGCACGGCTGTCGTACAGCCGGCATGGAGCCACGGTGACGAGCGCCGCGGTGGCGGGTGCGTCGGTGGCAGGGGCGGCAAACGTTGTTGCGGGCCCGGCGAGGGTGGTCGACCCGAGCACCACGGCGACGAGCGTCGTCGCCGCGATCCGTCGCGTCATGAGGAGCGCAGCCCGTTTCGGTAGTGGATCTCGTGGCGCAGCGTTCCATCGGCACGCCACTTGCGCACCGCGGCCTCACCGTTGGGTCCGTCGTTGCGGCGGCCGTGGGTGTAGCGCTCCTCGTAGTGCATGCCACCGCTGGCGTAGTAGCCGCGCACGGCCGGCGTGCGCTGGTCGGGGTCGTCGAGCACGCCGGCTCGGTAGTGCATCTCGTACTTCACCCTCCCGTTGGCCCGGTGCACCCGGTACGCCGGATGACTGCGAGTGGGATCGTCGAGATAGCCGTTCGCGTACCACGCCACATAACGCTGCTCGCTGTCGAAGCTCCGCCGCACGCGGCCGGTGAAATCAGCTGGGATCTCGGTCTCGGCGGTCACGTCGATCGTCGTGATCACCCGGAACGACATCGAGTTCGGGAGGAGCTCCATCATCGACCGGTCCCCGTTGGGCGCGACAGCAACACGAACATCACGAAGGTTCATCGGATCTCGGCACGGCCGACTTGAGCGGAGTCAGCCGCCGATCGATGGCGCCTCGGTGACCCCGGGCAACTTCAGACGGCGAGAAGGTCGCGGGCGCCGGTATCGGAGCTGGGGTGCCGAAGCTTGCTCATGGCCCGAGCCTCGATCTGGCGGATGCGTTCGCGGGTGAGGTTGAAGTGCTCGCCGACTTCCTCGAGCGTGCGCGGCTCGCCACGATCGAGCCCGAACCGGAGTTTCAAGATCTCGCGTTCGCGCTCGTCGAGCGGCGCCAACAGGCGCGCGATCTCGTCGGGAAGCAGCGCCGTGGCCGCCACCTCGAAGGGGCTCTCTGCCGAGCGGTCCTCGACGACGTCGCCCAACTCGGCATCGCCGTCTTCGCGTAGCGGCTCGCTGAGCGACAGCGGTTCGGCCGCGAACCGGAGTGCCTCGGTGACCTTGTCTTCGGGCATCTCCACTTCCTTGGAGAGCTCGGCCAGGGTGGCGGGACGGCCGTACTTGAGCTCGAGGCGGCTGCGGGCCTTCTGCAGGCGTGCCAGCGTGTCGCCGGCGTGGACGGGAAGGCGGATGGTGCGGCCGGTGTTGGCGATGCCGCGGGTGATGGCCTGGCGGATCCACCACGTGGCATAGGTGGAGAACTTGAAACCCTTGCGCCAGTCGAACTTCTCGACCGCGTGCATGAGACCGAGGTTGCCCTCCTGGATGAGGTCGAGCAACGGCAGACCGCTGGCCTGGTACTTCTTGGCGATCGAGACCACCAGACGGAGGTTCGACTGCACGAATGCTCGCTCGGCGTCTTCACCCTCGCGGGCGGCGCGGCGCAGTTCGCGCTTCTTGGCCGCCGAGATCTCCTTGCCGCCGGCATCGAGCTCGGTGAGGGCCGTCTTGCCGGCCTCGATCTGCTTCGCGAGTCGATCCTCGTCGCGTTCGACGCGATCCTTCGCCACAGACGCTCCTCAGAAATCCTCGGCGACCACAACACAACCAGGTTCGATGGAGGTGGCCGATGGGGTGATCACGATACCGACGAGGTTTACTCCACCACACCCGTCAAGTGGAATCCGGCCAGGCATCAGGAATCGTGATCAGGAGGCGCGATCTATCGTTACTGGCGCGTTCGGCCGGTTAGCAGCCGGGCAGGCCCCAGTACGATCGCGATGTGCCAGCCACGCAGGATGATCAGGTGCCCGACCTCGCGATCGCGATCGTCACGATGCGCTTCGACGCCGCCGACGCCGGCGGGTTGCTGGCCGTGCTCTCGAAGTACGTCGTGCTCACCCGGATGCAGCCAGGCTGTCGAAACGTCGACCTGTGCGCCTCGGTCACCCGGCCCGGCCGGTACTTGGTCATCCAGAAGTGGGATTCGGTCGACGCCCAGCGAACGCACTTCGACGGTGCGGTGATGGTGGAGATGGCCCAGGCGTGCGCCGGTCTGCTCACCGCGGCACCCGACATCGATCTGTGGGACGGGCCGAGTGC
>VFMC01000063.1 GCA_006515795.1 Acidimicrobiaceae bacterium
GAGCACACCTCGTCAGAAGGGGGCCGGTAGGCTCGAACCCGCATGAAACTGCTCGACCGCATCCTTCGCGCCGGCGAAGGAAAGAAGCTGAAGGCCCTCCAAGGCCTGGTGCCACACATCAATCTGCTCGAACCGAACGTCCACGCGCTCGGCGACGACGCACTCCGGGCCAAGACCGCCGAGTTCCGTGGTCGCCTCGAGCAGGGTGAAGATCTCGATGACCTGCTCGTCGAGGCGTTCGCGGTGATGCGCGAGGCATCGATCCGGGTAACCGGTCAGCGTCACTTCGACTCCCAGCTCATGGGTGGCGCGGCGCTCCACTTCGGTTGGGTCGCCGAGATGAAGACCGGTGAGGGCAAGACCCTGGCCAGCACCCTTCCGGCGTACCTCAACGGCCTCGGCGGCAAGGGCGTGCACCTCGTCACCGTCAACGACTACCTGGCCAGGCGAGATGCCGAGACCATGGGTCGCATCCACCGTTGGCTCGGCCTCGACGTGGGTCTGATCATCCCCGGCTTCAAAGAGCGCCCGGCCGAGAAGCGGGCCAACTACGCCTGCGACATCACCCACGGCACCAACAACGAGTTCGGGTTCGACTACCTCCGCGACAACATGGCCGCAACGCTGTCCGACAAGGTGCAGCGCGGTCACAGCTTCGCGATCGTCGACGAGGTCGACTCGATCCTCATCGACGAGGCGCGCACGCCGCTGATCATCAGCGGCCGCCTCGCCGACGCCGCCAAGCTCTACTACCGGTTCGCCAGCGTGGTGCGCGCACTCACGCGCGACGTCCACTACGAGGTCGAAGAAGACAAGCGGGTCGTCGTGCCGCTCGAGGCCGGCATCGAGAAGGTCGAAGAGACGCTCGGCATCGACAACCTGTACGACGAGGTGCAACAGAACCTCGTCCATCAGCTCTCGGTGGCGTTGAAGGCCAAAGAGCTGTACAAGCGCGACAAGGACTACATCATCGCCAACGGCGAGGTCAAGATCGTCGACGAGTTCACCGGCCGGGTGCTCGAGGGCCGGCGGTGGAGCGAGGGCATCCACCAGGCGGTCGAGGCCAAGGAAGGCGTCAAGATCAAAGAAGAGAACCAGACGCTGGCCACCATCACGCTGCAGAACTACTTCCGCATGTACGACAAGCTCGCCGGCATGACCGGAACGGCGCAGACCGAGGCGGCCGAGCTGATGAACACCTACGGGCTGTCAGTGGTGCCGATCCCCACGAACAAGCCGATGATCCGCGTCGATCAGGCCGACCTGATCTACAAGGGCGAGGACGGCAAGTTCGGCGCGGTTGTCGACGACATCGCCGAGAAGTACGAGAGCGGCCAACCGGTGCTGGTCGGCACGATCAGCGTCGAGAAGAGCGAGCGGTTGTCGCGGATGCTCGTCAAGCGGGGCATCGAACACGAGGTCCTCAACGCCAAGCAGCACACGCGTGAGGCGGTCGTCGTCGCTCAGGCAGGGCGGCTGCATGCCGTCACCGTCGCCACCAACATGGCCGGCCGTGGGGTCGACATCCAACTCGGCGGCAACCCCGAAGGACTCGCCCGGCACGACGTGCTCAAAGAAGGGCACGCTCCCGAGGTCCTCGTCGACGACTTCGAACTGCCGGAGGTTCGCACCGAGGAGTTCGACGCGGCGCGCACCACCGCACTCGCTCGCTACAACCAACTGCTCGCCGAGCACGAGCAGAGGTGCTCCACCGACGGCGATGCGGTTCGCACGCTCGGTGGGCTCTACGTGCTCGGCACCGAACGCCACGACAGCCGGCGCATCGACAACCAGCTTCGCGGTCGATCGGGCCGGCAGGGCGATCCCGGCGAGAGCCGGTTCTACCTCAGCCTCGACGACGAGCTGATGCGGTTGTTCGCCACGGGCGCGCTCAGTTGGGTGATGGGCCGGGCCCTGCCCGACGACGAGGCGATCGAGGCCAAGATGGTCACCAAGGCGATCGAGCGGGCGCAGACCACCGTCGAGCAGCGCAACGGCGAGATCCGCAAGAACGTGCTCAAGTACGACGAGGTGATGAACGAGCAGCGCAAGGTCATCTACCAGCGTCGCGACCAGATCCTGCACGGCGCCGACCTCAAGGCGGCGGCGATGGAGTACCTCGCCGAGGCCGTCGACGCACTGCTCGAAACCCACTGTGCGAGCGTCGCCGACGACGAGTGGGATCTCGACGGCCTGGCCAAGGAGATCAAGACGTTCTGGCCGAGCGACATCGGTCTCGACGCGCTCGACCGATGCGGGTCCACCGACAAGATGTACGACCTGATCATGGCCGACTCCTCGAACTACTACGAGAAGCGCGAGGCCGAGCTCGGCGACGTCGTGATGCGCGACGTCGAACGCCAGGTCATGCTACGGATCATCGACCAGCGGTGGCGCGAGCACCTCGACGAGATGGATTACCTGCAGGAAGGGATCAACCTGCGTGCCGTCGGCCAGAAGGATCCGCTGACGGAATGGCAGCGTGAGGGCTTCGAGATGTTCGGCGCGATGATGAAGGGCATCGCCCAGGACTTCGTGAAGTACGTGATGCACGTGCAGGTGGTCCGCAACGAGGCGCCTGCCCCGGTGGTGCAGAACGTGCAGCAATCATCCAGCGACGACGCTCCGACCAGCGGTTTCAGCGCTGCCGCGAGCGCCGCCGCGGCAGCAGGCGACATCGCTCCCGAGCTGGCCGCGGCCGCTCCGGCGGCGCCGGCAAAGCAGCAGACGATCGTCAAGGACGAATGGTCCAAGACCCCGCGCAACGCGCCATGCCCCTGCCAGAGCGGCAAGAAGTTCAAGCAGTGTCATGGCGCCACGCTGTGACGGTCTCGTCGCGCCATGCGTGATTTCAGCGACGACCTGAAAGAGCTGCGCCGCCGCCTCGGCGAGGCCTGCGGCTACCTGAAGATCGACTCGAACCGTGTTCGTCTTGTCGAGCTCGAAGCCGAGATCGGTCGACCCGACCTGTGGGACGACCAGGAGCTCGCCAAAAGGTTGAACGCCGACTACTCGAACGTCAAGGCCGACGTCGACCAGTTCGACGCGCTCAGCGCGGCGCTCGACGACACCGAACTGCTGCACGAGATGGCTCGTGAGGTCGACGACGAAACCCAGGAGCCCGACATCGCCGCCGCGGTCGCGCACATCACGGGCCAGCTCGATCAGCTCGATCTGCGCAGCCTGTACACCGGCGAGCACGACGAGGCCGACTGCATCGTGCAGATCAACGCCAAAGACGGTGGCGTCGACGCCCAGGACTGGAGCGAGATGCTGCTGCGGATGTACAGCAGGTGGGCAGAGCGGCGCGGCTTCGCCGTCGAGATCGACGCCATCAGCGAGGGCACCGAGGCCGGCATCTTGTCGGCCGAGTTCACCCTCACGGGCCGGTACGCATACGGGTTGATGACTGCCGAGCGCGGCACCCACCGGCTGGTGCGGATCAGTCCGTTCGACAACCAGGGCCGCCGGCAGACCAGTTTCGCCTCGGTGCAGGTGTGGCCGGTGCTCGACGATCCCGACGTGGAGATCAACGACAGCGACATCCGGATGGAGGTGTTCCGTGCCAGCGGCGCCGGCGGCCAGCACGTGAACAAGACCTCCTCTGCGGTCCGCCTGATCCACGAGCCCACCGGCCTCGTCGCGTCGAGCCAGGAGGAGCGCAGCCAGCTGCAGAACCGCGAGAAGGCCCTGAACCGCTTGCGCACGATGGTGGCCGCCAGGGTCGAGGAAGAACGCGAAGCCGAGCTCGACCGCATCGCCGGCCGTCAGCCGCAGGTCGGCTGGGGCAGCCAGATCCGCTCCTACGTGCTGCAGCCCTACCAGATGGTGAAAGACCTGCGCACCGAGATCGAATCGAGCCAGGTTGCGGTGGTGCTCGACGGCGACATCGACGAGTTCATGGAGGGCTACCTCAGATGGCGACGCCGCGAAGCCGGCGGGGCAAACTAGGTTCTGAGCCCGCATGATCAAGCTCGAGAACGTCACCAAGAGCTACAGCACCGAGGTCACCGCGCTCCGCGATGCAAGCTTCGATGTGGCTAAGGCCGAGTTCGTGTTCCTCGTCGGCCCATCGGGGTCGGGCAAGAGCACGTTGCTGCGGCTGATGAACCGCCAGGAGAAGCCCGAGAAGGGCGCCGTGTGGGTTGCCGGGCGCAACATTAACGACATGCCCGACACCAAGGTGCCGCACCTGCGTCGCAACATCGGCAACATCTTCCAGGACTACAAGCTGCTCAGCAACAAGACGGTGTTCGAGAACGTGGCCTTCGCTCTCGAGGTGATCGGCCGACCCAAGCACGTCATCCGCCAGCAGGTGCCGGCGGTGCTCGACCTGGTGGGTCTGGCAGGAAAGCAGGAGCGTTTCCCTCATCAGCTGAGCGGTGGCGAGCAACAGCGTGTCTCGATCGCGAGGGCCTTCGTGAACCGGCCGCTGATCTTGTTGGCCGACGAGCCCACGGGCAACCTCGACCCCACCACGGGCGAGGGCATCATGCGCCTGCTCGATCGCATCAACAAGACCGGAACCACTGTGGTCATGGCCACCCACGACCAGCGCATCGTCAACATGATGCGCAAGCGTGTGATCCAACTCGACCGCGGCATCATCGTGCGCGACCAGGCCAGAGGTGTCTATGAGTAGGGTGTCGATGAGCAAGGATTGCCACCAGTAATGTTCTCCCGCCTCAGCTATACGTTCCGCGAGATGTGGGCGAGCTTGCGCCGCAACCTCACCCTCACCGTCGCGGCAGTGATCACGTCCTCGGTGTCGCTGCTGCTGTTCGGTCTCACCTTGCTCATCCAGCGTGGCTTCGACAACCAGCTCTCGCAGTGGTCCGGCGGTGTCGAGCTGATCGTCTACATCGAGAACGACGCCTCACCCGAACAGATCGAGCTGGTCCGGGGCGCGCTCGAGAAGACGCCCGACGTCATCGACACCTCGAAGCTCGAGTACCTCGACATCGCTCAGTCTCTCGTTGAGGCGCAGCGGCTGTTCGCCGGCGACCCCGAGACGCTGCAGCTGCTCACCGAGAAGAACATCCCGACGCAGTTCAAGGTGGTGCCAACTCCCGATGCCACTCCCGAGCTGCTCACCCAACTGGCGCTCGGGTTCGACGAGCTGCCGAAGGTGATCCAGGTGGCGTTCCCGAGCGACCAGATCGAGGTGCTCGCCACCCTGCGCGGCTTCATCGGGCTGCGGCTGTACCTGATCACCGGCTTCTTGCTGCTGTCGGCGGTGCTGCTCATCTGGAACACGATCCGCACGGCGATGTTCGCCAGGCGCCGCGAGATCGAGGTGATGAAGCTCGTCGGGGCCACCAACTGGTTCATTCGGCTTCCGTTCATGCTCGAGGGTCTGCTGCAGGGCCTCGTCGGTGGGGTGGTCGCCAGTGGCGCGATGTTGTTGTTCAACGCCAACTGGACCAGTGGCGTCAAGAAGTTCCCCTCCGAGTCGGGGTTCGGGGCCTTCGTCGTCACCGGCTCGTATCCGATGTGGATCGTGTTCTGGATCGTCGTGCTGGGAATGCTGGTCGGCGCGATCGGTTCCGGCACCGCTGCATCCCGCTTCCTCGACGTCTGAACCCGCACCTAACCGCAACTTTGTCGGTCTCAACCGGCCCAGCCCGTCGAGACCGACAAAGTTGGGGGGTAGATGTAGGTTCGGCGGATGTTGCATTCGCAGATCCTCTACTCGGTCGAAGACCACGTCGCGACGATCACGCTGAACCGCCCCGAGAAGCTCAACGCGTTCACCAACACGATGATGCGCGAGATCATCGATGCCTTCGACCGGATCGACGGCGACGACGACGTGCGGGTGGTGATCGTCACCGGTGCGGGTCGTGGCTTCTGTGCCGGCGCCGATCTGAGCGGCGGGGGCGACACGTTCACGGGTGGCGGGAGCGACGAGCCCAGTGACGTTCCCGGGGTTCGGCGCGATGGCGGGGGGATGGTGTCGTTGCGGATCTTCGATTGCACCAAGCCGGTCATCGCCGCGATCAACGGCCCCGCGGTTGGCGTGGGAGTCACCATGACCCTGCCGATGGACATCCGCCTGGCGAGCGAGGACGCGAAGTTCGGATTCGTCTTCGCCCGCCGGGGCATAGTGCCGGAGGCATGCTCGTCGTGGTTCCTGCCGCGCCTCGTTGGCATCAGCCAGGCCGCTGAGTGGTGCTACTCGGGTCGTGTCTTCGGACCCGCTGAAGCCCGCGACGGGCGTCTCGTGCGCAGCGTGCACGCACCGGCCGAGCTCATGCCGGCCGCGCGGGTGATCGCCAAGGAGATCGTCGAGAACACGTCGCCGGTGTCGATCGCGCTGACGCGGCAGATGTTGTGGCGCATGCTCGGCGCCGATCACCCGATGGAAGCCCACCGCGTCGACTCGCGCGGCATCGCCGAGCGCGGCCGCAGCGCGGATTCACGTGAGGGCGTGGTGAGCTTCCTCGAGAAGCGACCAGCCACGTTCACCGACAGGGTGAGTGACGGCCCTCCTTCCATCTTCCCGGATTGGGATCCTCCGAAGTTCTCGTAAAGGTGCCCACCCGGCGTGCCGATGTGACTGACGTAACGGGCAGGCGGGGACCAAGGTTCGACTGCGCAGCGTTACACGACACAGTCGAAGGGACCTGCAATGAACGTTATGACCGGTGATGTGATCGAGGTCGATGTCGATGGCGATGCGATCAGCGCCCTCGTGCTTCTGGCCACACCCGAGGCCGTGATCGTCGACCCGTGCGACGGATCGACGCCGCTCGTGTTCCGCCCGGAGCACCTGACGGCCGTTCGCATCTTCGACGGCGCTGCTGCCTGAGAGCCGCGCGACCGCCGAGCCCGATGACCGGAGCGCGATAGCGTCACGCGGCAGCGCGAGCGCAATCCGAGCGGAGGCAGATCGACGATGGGGATGTTCGACGAGAAGTTCGCCGAGCACGAGCGGTTGATGCGGGCAGTGGTCGCATCGAACCTGCTGCCGGGCGAGGAACTGGTAGGCGTGTGCCAGGCGACAGAGAAGTCGTCGTTCTCGTACAAGGGCTGGGTCATCGGGGTGACACCGCAACGGTTGGTGATGGTGCCGGTCGACCGCAAGATGCAACCCCGCGACGCGGTGCAGGCGTTCGTCCGCACCGACATCGTCCGCTCGTCGCTGGACGGCCTCGGCGGTGGGGCCAAGCACTTCCTGACATCCGATCTCGGCGACATCCGCTTCGACGTTGCCTCGCGGTACCAGCGGGTCGGCGGGATCGAGTTCTTCGAACGACTCGTCGACGCCTTCTACGACGGCGTGGCCACCGACCCCGTGCTGTTGCCGCTGTATCCGGATCAGTCCGATCTGACGCTGTCGCGGCGCCGGCTCATGCTGTTCCTCGCCCAGTACTGGGGTGGACCGACGACCTACAACGACGAGCGCGGCCATCCGCGTCTGCGCCTGCGGCACATGCCCTTCACCGTCGGCCCGCTGGAGCGCGATCGATGGCTGCACCACATGACCCATGCGGTGCGCCTGGCGAGCGACGACGAGCAGGTGCGCCAGGCGCTGCTCGGCTACTTCGTGCCCGCCGCCGAACATCTCCGCAACGACACCGGCCTGCCGATCTCGCCGCACGATCCTCGCAGCTGAGTCATCGCCGGCGAAGCGCGTGGCAGGCGATCGCGGTAGCCGCGGCGACGTTCAACGAATCGATGCCGGCCGACATCGGGATGCGCACCCGGAACGTCGCAGCATCGAGAACAGCGTCGCTC
>VFMC01000064.1:0-8236 GCA_006515795.1 Acidimicrobiaceae bacterium
CGGCCTCGCGGATCCGCTTGAGCG
This sequence comes from Acidimicrobiaceae bacterium, assembly GCA_006515795.1. GTDB lineage: Bacteria > Actinomycetota > Acidimicrobiia > Acidimicrobiales > Ilumatobacteraceae > VFMC01. The sequence goes on from VFMC01000064.1 coordinate 25, forward strand.
GTGCGCCGGTGCTCGACTCGATGGCGCCGCAAGTGCGTTCGAGTGACGAGGTCATCACCACGAGGTGGTCGAACGAGACGACCCCGAGCGGGTGTTCGACAGGCGGGGTTGCGACGAGCTCGTCGGTGTACCTGGTGCGGAGACCGTCGATCACCGCGATGGTCGACGGCGAGCCTTGGAGCGTCCAGGCCGTGATGCCGGCTTGTGAACCGTCACCGATCGATTCGAACCGCAGGGCGATCCCGCCGATGCTGGCGACGTCGTCGCTGATGGTGAGACCGATCGCCAGCCAGGGGTCGATCGGAGAGCCGACGACGATCTCGGCAACCGCGGTCACATCGAATCCGGACCGAGTTGCCACGACAGGAACGACAGCACATCGACACCCTCGGCCACGCGCATGCTTGCCGGCTTGCCGACTCCGTGACCGGCCCGCCCGGCTTGCAGCAGCAGCACCGGTCGGTCACGCTGGTTCGCCGATGCGTGCTGCAGTAGCGCGGCCATCTTGCGGGCGTGCAGCGGATCAACCCGCGTGTCGCCTTCGGCAGTCGTGAACAGCACGGCCGGATACGAGGTGCTCGGATCTGCCGGGTGATCCGGCAGCGGATCGACTGAGTGGTACGGCGAGTACGCGAGGAGCCACCCGAACTCCTCGGGTACGTCGGGGTCGCCGTACTCGTCGGTCCACAAGCGCGCGATGTGGAACAGCGGGAAGCGCACCATGTCGAGCAGGGGTACCGCGCACCAAACGGCGCGGGCGAGATCTGGGCGCTGCGTGAGCGCGGCACCGACGAGCAGGCCGCCGTTCGAGCCACCGACAAGACCGAGATGCGCTGTCGAGGCCATGCCCTGCGCCACGAGCCAATCGGCGGCCGAATGGAAGTCGTCGAAGACGTTCTGCTTGTTGGCGCGCCGACCGGCGTGGTGCCACGGCTCGCCGTGTTCGAGCCCACCGCGCAAGCCGGCGATGGCCCACACGCCTCCGGCAGTGCACCATGCGGCGAACCCATGCAGGCGACTCGGTGATGGAGAACCCGCCGTAGCCGTTGAGGATGATCGGACGTTCGGCCGAGGGTTCGACATCGGCCCGGTGGATGACGAACAGCCCGATCTCGGTGCCATCGAGCGATGGGTAGCAGAGATGGCGAACCGTGAGCGGCGAGAGGTCGGATTCGCTGGGAGCGTCGGGGCACCAGCGCTCCACCGATCGCCCGTCGTATCGCCACACGCAGGTTGGAGAGTCGAACGAAGACACCACGAGCATCGCCAGGCCAGCCGAATCGTCGGCGTCGATCTGCTGCACGGTGACCGCACCGAACGCGTCGAGCGTGTCGATCAATCCACGGCCGACGGACCAGATCTCGACGCAGTCGACGGCCGATCGGCTGACGGGAACGAGCACGTCGCGCCCACATGTTGCGGGCCGGCCGAGCACTGCGTCATGGCGCTCGGGCACCACCGTGATCCAAGCTTCGGACGTCGGTTGATCGAAGGCGACCGCCACCACCCGGCCCTTCGGCGCGTCGAGCGTTGTGAGCCCGACGAGACCATCGGCCCCGAAGTGGAAGCTCGACTGCGCCTCTACGCCTTCCACGATGGTTGCCCATGTCTCGGTGCGCACCTCCAGCAGGTGCGCATCGACGCGACTCCAGCCCACCTGCACCTCGACGAGAAGGTGCGCACCGTCGGGCGAAACCTTCACCTCGGGCCAGGACTCGGGCGTGGGCAGACGGTCGAACACCACCGGGTCGCCGGCAGGATCGGTGCCGAGCAGGTGGAAGCGGATGTGGCGGTGGTACTGATCGCCGGCCGGATAGCGCGCGTACCAGAAGCCGGTCGAGTCGGGCAGCCAGGCCACCGATGAGGCTCGGGTGTCGGTGATCCGCAACTCGGAGAGCGAAGCGGTGCCGACGTCGAGCACGTGCAGCACGCTGTCTTCGGTACCACCCTCGCTCAACCCGATCGCCACGAGCGCTCCGTCGGGCGACGGCTCGAACCAGTCGATCGCCATCGCCCCGTCGCTCACGAGGGTGGCCGGATCGAGCAGCACGCGCGGCGGCGCGGCGGGATCGACCGACGAGCGCAGCACGAGAGCGAACTGGTCGGCGTCGCGGTCGCGCTCGAGCACGAAGCAGCGATCAGCACGAACCGCGCAGGCCAGCACCGTGGGCAGGGCCACCAACGCGGAAAGGCGCTCGTGCCAACGCTCCCGGTGGGGGCGGGCATCGAGCGCCTGTCGTGTGTGCTGGTTCTGGGCCGCAACCCATTCGATGACCTCGGGCGAGTCGCCCGATTCGAGCCAGCGGTAGGGGTCGGCTACCGGGACGCCGTGGTAGACGTCGACGATGACCTCCCGCCGTGTGGCCGGAGGGCTCGGAGGCTGATGGTCAGCCACGCCCCATGTTGGGACGCTTGCCGTGGTTCGCCTTCGAGCGGCGCATCCGCGCCTTGCGCTTCTTCGTTTTCTTCGACATAGGGCTCCAAGCCTAACGGCGCGGCGTCACCGTTGCTCCCGACCAGTCGTCCACGCGATCAGCTCGTCGGCCGACATCGTGTTGATCACCCTTTCCAGCGGAACCCCCAGCTCAGCGGCCCGGTCGCAGCCGTGTGGCTGCCACTCGAGCTGGCCGGTGGCGTGGGCATCGGAGTCGATCGCGAACCAGCAGTTGTAGTCGACGGCCATCTGCAACAACTCGCGTGGCGGGTCCAGGCGTTCCGGTCGGCAGTTGATCTCGACCGCGGTGTGGAACTGGGCGCAGGCGGCGAACACGTAGTCGGGATCGAACGTGGACGGTTCGCGCTTGCCGATCAACCGGCCGGTGCAGTGGCCGAGGATGTCGACGTGAGGCGAGGCGACGGCACGCACCATCCGCTCGGTCATCGGCTGTCGTTCCATGCGCAGCTTCGAGTGCACGCTGGCGACCACCACGTCGAGCTCGGCGAGCATGTCGTCGCCGAGGTCGAGGGTGCCGTCTTCGAGGATGTCGACCTCCATGCCGGTGAGGATCCGGAACGGCGCCAACCGCCGGTTGAGCTCGGCGACGTCGGCGATCTGCTGGGTGAGCCGGTTGCGGTCGAGCCCGTGGGCGATCGTGAGGCGGGGCGAATGATCGGTGAGCACCATGTACTCGTGTCCGAGCTCGGAGGCCGCGTGCGCCATCGACTCGATCGTCGCGCCACCATCGCTCCACCGGCTGTGCAGGTGGCAGTCGCCCTTCAGCGCGGCGCGGTAGCGCGCGCCTCCTGGGGTGATCGGCACGACCGTCTCCGCATCGAGCTTGGCGAGGTAGGCCGAGTCGCCACCGGCCAGTGCTTCGGCTACGAGGCGGGCGGTCGCTGCGCCGACGCCTTCGAGATCGGTGAGCGTGCCGGCCGCCGACCGTTCGTTGATCTCCTCGTCGGGCAGCGCGCGGAGCACCTCGAGGGCGTGCACGAAGGCTTTGGTCTTGAATCCCGACTCGTGGGCGCGGTCGAGGTAGTGGATCGCTCGCTCCATCGCCTGCACCGGGGTCACATGGCGATCCTACGACCGCTTCCATTGCCGCTGACCACCGTGGCGGGTGCGACCCCGCCGGTAGCCTGCGCACTTCGCTATGGAACGTTTCGGTCTCGTCGGTCTCCCCAATGCGGGCAAGAGCTCGCTGTACAACGCACTGACGGGTGGCGGCGCGCTCGCCGCGCCGTACGCATTTGCGACGAAGGACCCGAACATCGGGGTGGCCAAGGTGCCCGACGAACGGGTGGACCTGTTGTCGGTCATGAGCAACACCCGCACCCGCGTGCATGCCTCGGTGCAGGTGGTCGACATCGGTGGCCTCGTCGAGGGTGCCAGCAAGGGTGAGGGTCTCGGCAACAAGTTCCTCGCCAACATTCGCGAGGTCGATGCGATCGTGTTCGTGCTCCGCGCCTTCGTCGACTCCGACGTGACGGGCCCGGATGATCCCATCGAACATCTGCGCGTGGTCGAGATCGAGCTCGCCCTCGCCGACCTCGAGACCGTGGAGAAGCGGTTCAACCAAGCGACGCGGCAGTCGAAGCTGGACAAGACGCTCGGAGACGAGCTCGAAGCCCTCGAAGCTGCGTACAAGGCACTCAGCGACGGCACCCCGCTGTATCGGGCCGGACTGAAGCCGGAGTGGCGCGAGACCCTGGCGCCACACTTCCTGCTCACCAACCGCCAAGTGCTTGCCGTTGTGAACGTCGGCGAGAACGAGCTCGACCGCATCCCCGAAGTCGAGCAGCAGGTGCGCGGCGAGTTCCAGTCGGCGGGCGACAACGTGGAAGTGATCGGCATGTGCGTGCAGCTCGAGGCCGAGGCCGCCACCATCGTCGACCCAGCCGAGCGGGCCGAGATGCTGGAGGGCTTCGGTCTCGGCGAGGGCGCCCTGTTCCGCATGGTGCGGTCCTCGTATCACCTTCTCGGCCTCCGCACGTTCCTCACCACGGGCGAGAAGGAGACGCGGGCGTGGACCTTTCACGCCGGCTCGAAGGCGCCCGAGTGTGCCGGCCGCATCCATACCGACATCCAGCGCGGGTTCATCCGGGCCGAGGTGATCCAGTGGGACGAGCTGCTGGCGATCGGCTCGTGGGCCAAGGCCAAGGAAGTCGGCAAGATCCGCGTCGAAGGCAAGGACTACGAGTTCGTAGACGGCGACGTCACCGAGTTCCGCTTCAACGTGTAGCAGGGGTTTCGCGATCTGCGGCGTTTCGGTCGTAGTGCCTCTGAGCAGGTCTTGTGTGTCCTTCTAGGTGCATTCAGTTTCGCCCTGTTCGTTTGGAGGAAGGACCTGAGAAGGACCAATCCGGGACCAAGCCGGTCGCGACTGGTCGTTCCGCGAGTCAGTAGCCGAAGGTCCAGCCGGGCCACTCGGCCTCCTCGACGAGCTCCAGTGCGCGCTTCTTCAACCGCCCGCCGACCGGTACCAGTTCGTAGTTGAAGACGCCGAGCGGCCCTCCAACTTCTCATCCATGATGTGCACGTTGATGATCTCGCCGGTCTCGATCTCCAGCTCCACCTCGACGGGCACCCGATACGTCACATACACAACCATCACGGCCTCCTTGTCTGTCGACGGCAAGCCTCGCTCGAGGGTGTCACAACGAGCCGAGGCCCGGACGATCGTGAAGCCAGACTTGGGACGATCATGTAAAGAGCGATGGGACGATCATGCAAATTGGAACGGGACGATTCGTCGGCTTGAGCTAGGTTGAAAGCGTGATCCCGACGATCGAGCACGTGGAACGGTGGGCCGATCCGTTCATCGACCGGCTACTCGACGAAGAGCCGGCGATCCTGCTCGAAGGCCCCCGAGGATCCGGCAAGTCCACGCTGCTCCGCTCGATCGCCCATCGACGGAACGCTCTCGTGCTCGACCTCGACGATGACAGCGTGCTCCAGCTCGTTCGTGAGGACGTCGGTTCCGCGCTGGCATCGCCAGGGCTGGTGGCGATCGACGAATTCCATCGCGCCCCGGAGGTGCTCTCCTACGTCAAGCGCGTCGTCGACCGCCAAGGCGGTGCGGCCCGGTTCCTGCTCGCCGGGTCGGTGAGCTCGTTCCTGTTGCCGCCCGGGACCGAAACGCTCACCGGTCGAGCACATCGGCTCTCCCTCATGCCCCTCGCGGCGGCCGAGATCTTCGGTGCGAAGCATCGGTGGTTGGCCGAGCTGCTCAGCGACGGCGAGCCGCGCAACTTCCGCACGACCCTCGAACGAGCCGACGTCTTCGACGTGGTCGCCGCAGGGGGTTACCCGGCAGCCCTCCGGCGTACCACAGCGGCACAACGAACCCGCTGGTTCGCGAGCTACCTCGCGACCGTGACCGATCGCGATCTGCCCGACCTCATCGACGTCCGCCACTCGGGGGCGCTGTCACGGCTCTACCGGCTCATTGCGCAACGGACATCATCGATGGTGGTCAACACCGAACTGTCCCAAACCCTCGACGTCACCCAGCCGACAGCGTCCTCGTACCGACGGCTGCTGGAGCGCCTCTACCTGACCACCGAGCTACCCGGCTGGACGGTCGGCGTCTCCGCCAAGACCGGACACCGAGCGAAAGTCCACGTCACCGACACCGGGCTCGCGGCCGGTGTCCTGTCGCTCTCGGCACAACGCCTGGCCACGGCTTCGATGGGTGGTGCGTTTCTCGAATCGTTCGTGGTCGCCGAACTGACGCGGCAGGCGACCACCATCGACGAAGCGCTCATGTTCGCCCACTTCCGTGATCGCTCGGGGGTCGAGGTCGACATCATCATCGAACGCCCCGACGGCGGCGTGGTGGCCGTCGAGGTGAAGTCCGCCCGATCGGTGAACCCGCGCGACGCCAGTGGCCTGACGTTCCTCCGGGATCGCCTGGGCGATCGGTTCCAGTGCGGCATCCTGTTCCACACAGGTCCACTCACCGCACGCCTCGGCGAGCGGGTCTGGGCGGTTCCGGTCGCCGCGCTGTGGGGCGGGGCCTCCAGGCCCAAGGATACGTTGGAGGATGCCAGGTCATGAGATCTCCGAAGGGGCGGCTGGAGCTCACGTGGATGGGCAAGGACATGGCGCTCATCCCCGCCGAGGACGGCAAGTACGACTACGAGTGGGTGGATCCTGCCGACCCTCGGGCCTGCGAAGTCAAGAGCATCGAGGTCGTTAAGACCGTCGGCGAGATAGCCGGCGCACCAGGGGCCGGCGACAACCTGCTCATTGTCGGCGACTCTGGCGACGCCCTGCGCTCGCTCGGCACGATCCCCGAGCGGGCGGCGACGTACCGGGGCAAGGGTCCCATACTTCTTCGCCACTGGTCGGCGCATCGCGTTGCTGACCGTGTTCCACAAGCAACGACAGAACGAACGCGCTGAGGTACAGCGAGCGCGTTGGGCGATGACCCGCTGCATCACAGAAGGACACACCGCCGAGGAGGAGGACGACTGATGGCCCGTACGACGATCGATGAACTGAAGAAGAACCGCCTGGCCGCCATGACAGCCGACGAACGCGCTGCTTTCGACGAGACCTACGAGACCACCCGTCTCGCCCTGGACGTCGGCGAGAAGGTGCGTGACGCCCGCGAGGCCGCTGGCCTCAGCCAGCGCGAGCTCGCCGCGCGAATGGGCACAAGCCAGGCCGCCGTGGCACGCCTCGAGGCCGGCGGTGTCGGCGCCACGCTCACGACGCTCCAGAGGATGGCCGCGGCGCTTGACCTCAAGGTCACAGTCGAGCTGTCCGCCGCGAGCTGACGGGACCATCCGCAGTGACTGACATCCTGATCCCCGACGTCCCGAAGACGTCGTCGCGGCCATCGACCTGAACGCCCAACGGCTTGGACTCTCCGTTCCGACTACCTCCGACGAGCTCTCGCCCGCGAGCGACATGCCCAGTCCGGTGACGTCTCCACGGCCGACCTGGCCGGCTTTACAGCGGCATTCGCCGATCTCGATGATCCGGAGGTCATGCGCGGCGCCTGGTGATGGGCCGCCAGCTGATCGCCCGGGGCTTGCGGCACCTCGGCCCCGACTCATCGCTACCCCAGCAGCGAGGCGGTGTCGCCGGCCAAAAGGGGAACAACGAGCCATCGGCGTCCGACCGACAGTCAAGGCATCACATTGAAGCTCCCCAATTCCCTACCGCAGATCCGACTGGCGATTGCCGCCGTGATTTGTGTGGACCAGCCGTCAGGCCCTTGGCCTGCGTTGAACTTCGTGATCTGAGACTCGACTTCGTCCAGCGCCGATGCGAAGGCCGACCTATCGCTCTCCGTCAATCCGGACACATCTATCGACCGAAGATCAGCAGCAACTCCTGCGCCGTCCGGAGGGAAGCTCGCGCCGTTCATAACCCGACGAGCGTCGCTGCAGAACCTGCTAGCACCATGGCCGTCTTCTCCCCGGCACCCGACGCCAGTGGCCGAGAGCAAACCGACAACCAGAAGTTGGACTGCCAGCGATCGCCCACCCTTCGTCTGCATCCGGCCATCCTGTCGCACCGACCGACGTCGGCTGGACCGGCTGCGTACCTTCTGCGAACTCGGCCACGCGACTGAACTGCAGCGTCGTAGGTCAGAGGCTACGAACCGACTGCATTCCGACGTTCCGCTTCAACGTGTAGCAGAGCTTTCGCGGGCTGGGCCGATTCGTTCACCAGGCCTGGACGCTGACACTGATGTGGCTAGATATTCTCAGGTGAAAGCGCCATAATGCTTCACATGGAAGCAGGAGTCCGAGAGCT